>CACBTF010000004.1 GCA_902542165.1 uncultured Pelagibacteraceae bacterium | reverse complement strand
CGTTCTCTGATGTAAAAAGTAATTTTATTTACCATAAAGATTTCATACCCATTTTATTAAAAATAATTGATAAAAGAGGCACTATAAATGTGGGGGGAAAAACACAAACTATTTTTAATTTTGTTAGAAAAGAAAAAAAAAATATCACCAAAGTTAAATCAAAGGGTAAAATGCCAAAAAGAGTTGATATGAACTTGGGCAAATTGTTCAAAATTCTTTAAAATAAAATGAAAATTATAAAAACAAAATTTGAAGGTCTTTTAATAATAAAACAGAAAAAAAATATAGATAATAGAGGATCTTTAAGAGAGACTTTTAATAATAAAATATTAAAAAAAAGATTTTGTTTTGAATATTTTACCCAATCAAAAAAAAATGTTTTAAGAGGTTTTCATTTTCAGATTAGAAAACCTCAATCTAAATTTGTAAATGTTTTAAAAGGTAAAATCTTAGACTGTGTAATAGATTTAAGAAAGAAATCTAAAACCTTTGGAAAAAATTTTAAGATAATTTTATCTGATAAAAATGGCTTAGGTCTTTTTATTCCTAGGGGCTTTGCTCATGCTTATTACTCATATGAAAAAGAAAATTTAATTTATTACAAATTAGATAATTATTATAGCCCTTCTAGTGAAAAAGGAATTGTTTGGAATGATCAAACCTTAAAAATTGATTGGCCAATAAAAAAACCAATAATTTCTTCAAAAGACAAATCTCTCAAAACTTTTGATGAGTGTATTAAAAAAAAATTATTTTTTAAGTGAATAGTAATATTTATAGTAAAAAAAACCTTTTCTACTTAACAATTTTAAGTATTGCTTTTACAGTCTTTTTTTTTAACGAACAGGTAGCAGTACGTGGCGGTTTAGTAATATCAGGAGAGGTTATTTATCAGGATAATGTATCCCCATTAAAGTACTATTTTCTTAATTCATGGACTTTATTAACTCAATTATCCGCTATACTATTTAAAATAGGATTTAATTCTCACTCAGTTTCTTTTTTTTTAGTTTTTTTATTAAATTTAATTCTTTTTTACTCATGTTTCATTATTTTTGAAAAGTTTATCGGCAATACTACACTTTCGATTTGTTTATCTTGTTTGTTAATTTTTTTTCAAAAAAATTTAGGTGATACAGATTATCCATCTTTAATTTTTACAATTCATACTTTTGGTGCATTCGCTCAAGCACTTACTGGACTGGTAGTAGCATCTCTTTTAATGAGTAATATAAAATTGTCTTTTTTATTAGGTTTCATATTATTTTGTGTTCATCCTTTAGTTGGTTTATGGGTTTTATTAATATTAATTTTTTTCTCTTTTTATGAAAAAAAAATAAATAGTTTTAATGAGTCTTTAAAAATTTTATTTCCTGGTTTGCTATTAACTATAATCAGCTTAGTAATTTTTTTTCATTTTTCTTTAGAGAAAATACCTTACGATCAAAATCTCTTTAAAATTTATATGGAAAAATGGGATGGTCATAGAGCAATCACAGATGAAATTCATTATGAATATTTGTTTAAATCTTTAGTTTTATTAATTATTGTTTATTTCATGTGTCCAAAAAATAATGAAAATAAACTTTTTTCAAGTGTCTTTTGTTCAATGATTATTTCTTCTATAGTTATGTATCTATCCTTTAAAATTTTTCGTTTGAGTGATTATCGAGTCTTGGCACCAATAATACCTGGTAGGCTTATGATAACTTTTACATTTATTGCCTGGCCCATTGCCCTATCATTAATTTATTATAGATTTAAAGAAATTAAATATATAAATTATTTTTTTTACTCTATAATAATTATTTACTCATTGATGCACTATAAAACTTTTTTAAATATTAAAGATAAAATTGTTTTAAAAGATGAAAACTTGATTTTTTATAAACTTAAAGATCTAAAAGATGTTGGAAATGTAATTACTAATGCTGAAACACCATTTAATGTTTTATATATTTCTAATAAACCCCCTTTAATGTTGAAAACAATCGATTATCTACCATATCATCCATATTTAGTGAATAATATCAGAGATATTTTGACGGAAGTTTACGGTTATGACTTTGAAAATCCACCAAGAAATAATTACCCTTATTTAAATGATAATTATATTAAGTCAAAGTTTGAAAAAAGGTTAGCCAGCGATTGGGATTATATAAAAAATAAATTTAAATCCAATATAGTAATTACCCCTAATAATTGGAAATTGGATTTAGAATTAATTTTTTCCGATAAAAAATATAGTCTATATAGAATTAATTAATTTTTTTAATATTTTTTATTACGTAGGTATCTCTCCCTCTTACCTCCTCAAAGATTCTTGCAATGTAAATACCCGTGACTCCTACACTTAATAAAATAACTCCTGAAAAAAAAGAAATCGTAATTATAATTCCTGCAGTTCCTGGTACCGCTATATCGGTAAATTTCATATAAAAAGCATAAAAAATTAGTAAAATAGAAAATATAATTGATAACATTCCTAGAATAATTCCTAAATATAAGGGCTTTAATGAATAAGCCGTTACACCATTAATAAATTGAGTAATAGGACCAGCGGAAAAAAGTGGAAACTTTGATTTGCCTTCATGTCTAGGTTTCCTTACATATTCAACATAAGCTTGCTTAAATCCTACCCACACAGATAAGCCTCTAATATAAGGTCTAGATTCTTTTTGCTCTAAAATTTTTGTAAGAGCTTTTTTAGAAATTAGTTTAAAATCACCAGCCTCAGAAGGAAGATTAATATCTGACAAGAAATTTATTATTTTATAGGCTATTTTTGTTAAAATTAATTTAATCTTTGACTCTCCCAATCTTTCAGTTCTTACAGTGTGAACAACATCTGCTCCACTCTGATATTCATTAATTAATTTTTCTAATATTTCAGGCGGGTCTTGTAAATCTGAGTCCATGTACACAATACAATCACCATCAGTATGTCTAAACCCCGCCATAACGCATGGACCTACACCAAATGTCCTTGACATATTTATAATGGTTATTGGATAAGTTTTTTGTAAATTTTCTAATATTTTTTCTGAGTTATCATCTGATGCATCATTTACAAAAATCAATTCGTAATTATAGTTCTTGAGTTTTTTAACAGATGTATCAACTCTTTTAATTAATTCTTCTAAATTATTTTCCTCATTTTTAAAAGAAAATACAAATGAAATTTTTTTCATAAATTGATTATTAAACTATTTAAATACGCATTAAAATGATAAAAAATAAATAGTCTAATGAGAAAAATTGATATTGTTATATTGGCAGGTGGAAAAGGATCTAGAATTAAGGAATATCTTAACAATAAACCAAAACCAATGCTTAAATTTAATAATATTTATTTTTTACAATATTTATTAAATAATTTAACTAAATACCCTATAAATAAAGTTTATATTTTAACAGGTTTCAAACATACAATTATCCATAAAAACTTTCATAATAGAATATTTAATTTTACAAAAATAATTTGCATCAAAGAAAAAAAATTAATGGGTACGGGTGGAGCTTTACTTGGCCTAAAGAAAAATAAAATTAATGATTTTTTGCTAATTAATGGTGATACAATATTTAATGTAGATGTAGATGATTTTGTTAAATCGTTTAGACAAAAAAGTTTAGGTGGTATTGCACTTGTTTCAAAAAAAGCAAATACAAAAAGTTTAAAACTAAACAACTTAGCGGTAAATAAAAATTTTATTACTTACAAAAGTAAAAGTAATTTAATTAATGGTGGAGTTTATTATTTTAACAAAAAAATTTTTAAATATTTAATTAAAAGACCCTCTTCTTTAGAGAGTGATATTTTACCAAAGATGATAGAAAAAAAATTAATTAAGGGAAAAATTTACAAAGATTTTTTTGTAGATATAGGTTCACCTAAATACTTAAAAAATGCTAAGAAGAAACTTCTTATTAACTTTAAGAAACCTGCGGCATTCTTAGATAGAGATGGTGTGATAAATTATGACTATGGATATGTACATAAATTTAAAAACTTTAAATTTAGAAAAGGTGTAATTAAAGGATTAAAATATCTAATAAAGAAGAATTTTTATATTTTTATAATTACTAATCAAGCAGGTATAGCTAAAGGGAAATTTAAAGAAAAAGATTTTTTTAATCTTCATAAATATTTAAAACATTATTTATCTAAAAAAAACATATTCTTCGATGATGTTCAGTATTGTCCATTCCACCCTCAAGCTAAAATTAAAAGATTTAAAAAAATTAGCAACTTAAGGAAGCCAGGAAATAAAATGATTCAAAATATTTTTGAAAAATTTTTAATTAACAGAAAGAGGAGTTTTATGATAGGGGATAAAATTACTGACGAAAAATGTGCAAAAAAAAGTAATTTAAACTATTTTTATGCAGAAAAAGATTTTGAAGTTCAAATAAAAAATATTTTAAAGTAAAATTAATAATTATTAACTACTTTATTTTTATCGTTTTTAAAAACTTGAATTAATTCTGATATGCCCTCATCTAAAGAGATGTTTGCTTTAAAGCCTTTTTTTTCAATTTTTTTGTTACTTACAAAATAATCCCTTTTGTCTGGATCTTTTCTGTTCTTTACTATTTGTATTTTTAATTTTTTGTAATGTTTTTTAATTTTTTTTGCTAATATTATTTTACTTATATTTGCTGATGATAAGCCAAGATTATAAACATTATTTTTTAATTTATTAAAATTTTTCATGGTAAAGATAATTGCATTGGCAACATCTCTTACATGTATAAAATTTCTTCTAAAGTGAGGCTCAAAAAGAGTTAATTTTTTTTTTTTTAATGCTGTATAAACAAAATTATTAACGAGTAGATCGCTACGCATTCTATAACTGTGGCCAAACACTGTAGCTAATCTAAAACAAACATAATTTTTAACTTTTAATCGAACTAAATCTTCACCATCACATTTAGTTCTTCCGTAAAGTGAAATTGGATTTAAAGGACTATTTTCATCACAAAATTTATTTTTTTCACCAATTCCGTATCCAGAGTTAGTTGTTAGATAAATTATTTTATTTTTTTTTGTTGCAAGTTTACACAATGTCTTAATTGTTCCAAAATTTGTACTAATTGCATCATTTTTAAATTTTTGGCACAAAGGCGCTCCTACTAAAGCTGCTAGAGGAATTATAAAGTCAAATTTTCTTATAAGTTTTTTTATTAGATCTTTTTTTCTTACATCTTCTCGTATTAATTCAAAATTTTTATAGAAATATAAATGATTTAAAGAACCTTTGTCGTACTTTAATAAATCAATAACTGTAACATGATAGCCTAAATCAAGAAGTTTAGTGCTTAACATTGAACCTATATAACCTGCTCCACCTGTTATTAAAACTTTTTGCATAATTTAAATTGCTTTTGCTTTTTTATCTCTTTTGCTTAAGATTGGCTTTTTTATTGGCCATCTTATTTTTAGTTTCGGGTCACACCATAAATAAGTTGTTTGATTTTTAGCGTCAATATATTTACCCTTATAGCTCCATTTGTAATGAAATAAACAAAATTTTGATAAACAGAGGTGACCATTTGCATAGTAAGGTGGTATTAAAACTAATTGGGGTTTATTGTGGTCAATAATTATTTTTTTATGTTTTAAGTAATTTTTTGATTTTTTTCTCATATCAACAATAACAAGCAAAAATTTTCCATAAACGCTTGTAATCATTTTCCAGGATTTAAAATCACAGTGCAGTCCCCTAAGGACATTTTTTTTGGAGAGAGAAAATTTATCATGATTAAATTTGATATTTTTAAATACTCCTTTTTTCCATGTTGTCCATAACATCCCTCTATTATCTTTGAATGCAGAATTTTTTAAAATTTTAATATCTTTAAACATTTTTAATCACCTTTAATTTTTCGCTTTAATGTTATTTTAGTCATTTCAACTATATTTTTTACCGCTTCTTTTCCAAATTTTTTTTCTATTAAATTAAGAAAAGGTTTGTGATTATGGTATTGATTAAAAGCTTCATCTCTTAAAGTTATAATTTCTTTAGCTGAAAGTTTTTCAGTTGGCAAAGGTAATGTTTCATATGAGTGAAAAGAAAACCCTTCATAAGTATCGGGTAACTGATTACCTTCTTCTAATGCTTTTTTATATAAATAGCTACCTGGTAAAGCCATAGCTCCATATGTATTCCATCCGGCAGTGCATAATTCAAGACTTAAATCAAAAGTTTTTTTCACTGTTTCTTTTGTATCACCTGGCAATCCAAATATATAATTAGCCATTACGTTGATATCAGCCTCATGAACTTTTTTAATAACTTTTCTGACATCGACGTCCTCAAATTTCCCTTTATCAACTTCGAGTCTTACAGATCTTTCACCGCTCTCAATACCGAGCGCCAACCATTTAATTCCTGCTCTTCTCACTAATTTTAAAATCTCTGGTCTTTTAACAGTATCAATTCTACTATAGCTCCAAATTCTTAATGAATCATCTTTGTTTCTCTCTGCAAGTTTTTCACATAATGGTATGTAATACTTTGGATTAAGTAAAAACATTTCGTCAACTATTCTAATAGTTCTTACACCCATCTTAATTAGTTTATCAAATTCTTTAATTATAAAGTTAGTAGACCAGAATCTCATTTTGCTATAATTTGAAGCTACTCCAATTTCATCATTATCATTTCGATTTAAAATATTAATCATGCAAAAATTACAACCAAATTGACAACCTAAACTTGTTTGTAAGCTTGCATATGGTGTTCTTTTTTCAAAATCATACTCAGCATGCCACATTGGTGCTCTATACAAATCTAGAGGTTTCTTTTTAAATGGCAATAAATCCCAAGCATAACCAGGTAAATCAATGTCCATTTTTTCATTAGGTACTATTTTTTCAGGAGCGTTAATTATAATCTTATTTTGGTTTCTAAAAGCAATACCTTTAATTTTAGCCAAATTATTAGAGGAAAAATCAGTTAACTTTAGTAAATTTCTCAAAGAGTAAACACCTTCATTAGTAAAAACAAAATCTATACTCTTTTCTTTTTTAAGAGTTTCTATCGGTAACGCCTGTACATGAGATCCTATGATTGAAATAGGTGTGGAGATAAACTTTTTTAAATATTCTGAAGTATGTATTGCTCCACTCATATTAGTAGTCCCAGCATTAACATTCTGACCATAAACCACTAAACAAATTAATTTAGGGGAATTATCTTTTATTCTTTTTAAAATTTCTTCAACAGAAAGATTTTCCGCATTTGCATCTAAAATATCTACTTTAAAACCAACGCTTCTGGTAGACTCAGCTAGTAATAAAGCCCAAGTAGGTGGTTCAATAGCTGAATAAGTGTGGGATAGTTTTTGGTAGGTTTTTTTAGAACTCTTAGTAACTAAAAATAAACAATCTAAATTATCTCTTTTTTCCATTTAAAAAGAAATCTTATTTAAAACTTTTAGGATTTTTAAAATTTTATTTTTTTTTAGAGAAGGGTAATTGCCTATATAGTATCCAAAAAAGTGAACTTTATCTACATTTTTAAACTGATTAAAATTTTTCATATTAACAGTGTCTTTTAAGTATGGTTGTCTCAATTGATTGCCACCACCTGCATTTCCACGTCTAAATTCTATATTATGCTTTAAAAGTATTTTTTCAAAATTATCCCTTTTTTTTATACTATTTGTTTTTAATACTATTGGAAAGGCGTAATTACAACTGCCATTAATCTTAAAATCTGTCCAATACTTTTTTTTGTTCAAGTATTTTAAAAAAAATTTAAAATTTTTTGTTCTCTCTTGATTATTTTTATTAAGATTTTTTAACTGGTTTATTCCAATAACTGCACCTATCTCATTATTTCTAAAGTTAAGTGTAGGATGTAAAAAAATAAATTGAGGCGAAAGATCTTTATATTTTCTTATCATTTTCTTTTCAAAATTTTTATTTTTTGTTTCTCTTACCATTCCGTGGGATCTAAATATCTTAGACAATTCATAAGTTTTTTTATCATTAGTGCAAATCATGCCACCTTCTATAGTTGTCATATGATGAGCGTAATAGAATGAAAAATTAGAAATAATTCCAAACGTTCCTAATTTTTTGTTTTTATGTTTTGCTCCATGACTTTCACACACGTCTTCTATAAGAAGAATATTTCTCTTTTTTAACTCTTTAAGTAAATTATCTGTGAAACCATTGAAGCCTTGCGCATGGGTAATAAATACGGCTAAAGTTTTTTTATTAATCTTTTTTATCACTTTTTCGGGTGAAATAGATAGTGTGTGAAGGTCTATATCTACAAAAACAGGTTTAAAACCATTCATTAAAATTGAGTTTATATCTGAAACCCAGGTTAAAGATGGAACTATAATTTCATTCTTTTTATTCTTTTTATTAAGAGCTTTTAAGATTGCAATTGAAATATAATTCGCAGAAGATCCTGAGTTAACAAAAGTAGAATATTTAACTCCAAGCCATTTTGACCATTTTTTCTCAAACTCCTCGACTTTTTTTGATTGTGTTAATATTACGTTTTTGTTTTTTAAAAATTTTTTTACAGCATTTATATCACCGCTTGTAAAATTATTATTCATTAGTTTGTGGTTTATTTTCATATTATCTTTCTAAATCTCTAAATATAATTTTAGATCCTTCATTTGTAAAACTAAAAGGAACATTAATTAATTTTGGGAATTTATTAAAAAATTTTTTTCTATATTTACTTTCAAGATACATGAGCAAAAAACCACCTCCTCCAGCGCCTAGTAGCTTTCCTCCAGTGGCTCCATTTTTGAGCAATAATTCGTACAACTGATCAATTTTTTTATTAGTGATTGAGTTACTTAATTTTTTTTTTAAGTACCAAGCTTCGTTCAATAATTCTCCAAAATCATCTATATTTCCAAAATTTAATAATTTCTCACCCTCATCAACTAGAGAAATTATTTTATCTATGTATGTTTTTTTTTCTGAAGTAAGTTTTTTATTATAACTCGCTGCTATCTTGTGTGCAGTTCTATGAATTCCTGTGTATATTAATATTAAATTATTATCTAATTTTTTAACATTTTTATTATTTTTGATTTTTTTAAGATTAAAGTTATTTTTATTGAACGTAATTTTATTAAAACCGCCAAAAGATGCAGCAATTTGGTCTTGGGACCCAACTACTTCATTCATGATTTGTTGTTCAAAATGTATGCTTTTTTTAGCAAGATTTACTTTTGAAATATTTTTTTTTTTTATTTCCTCTAATGCTTTCAAAAGTCCTACTGTGAAACATGAGCTAGAACCCATTCCACTTCGAGCGGGTAAATCACCATCATAATGAATTTCGATACCTTGATTAAATTTAAGATATTTTAATAAATTTTTTACTGCGGCGTGTTTAATTTGATTGATCTTTTTAACATTTTCAATTTTAGACCAAACTATTCTATATTTGTGATCAAAAAAATTAGGAAGATATCTGCAAGAAAGATAAATATGTTTATTAATTGTTGTTGAAAGAACCTTGCCTGTATACTTATTGAACCAGTTAGGATAATCGCTTCCCCCACCAAAAAATGAAATTCGATAAGGTGTTTTAGATATAATCATTACTTCTCATTATAATAGTCTCCGTACTCTACAAGAATAGTATTTTTTCCATCTTTTCTTTCATAAGCTTTTTTGTAAGCTGGAAAAATATCCTTTGGATTATTTAGCTTAATAATTTCTAAAGAGGTGCACATTTTTTGAATTGAGTTAGAAAAATCTCCAATGTGTTGATGTTGGGGATGTAAAGGTCTTCTGGAACCAATTCCAGTTCTAATAATTAATTTTGGCACCTTTTTAACTCCTGTCATAATTTTAAACTTATCTATGTGATTAACTAATTGATTTATTCCGTATAATAAAAAATTCCACCTTGGAAAAATACTTATTGGAACATTATTATCCATTGCTAAACCTAGTGTCATTCCCATTTGCATCTCTTCTGCTACGGGGAGCTCTAATAATTTTTCTTTTTTTATATTTTTTAAGGTATTAGACATTGCTGTACCCGGAACTTCTACCGCTTGCCCAATAAAAATTGTATTATTTTTTTTACCTAAATATTCCATTGATCTCTTTAATTCTTGAAAGTATTTCATTTAAAACTGTACCCTTTTACCCGCTCCTGCATGAGGGTATTTGAGTTTATATTTATAAAAAGTGATATATTTACTTTTAAAATTTTCATAAGAAAGCTTTTTGAGTGACCATGTTTTTCTTGTATCTGTACAAACAGACTTAGAATTATCTTCTACTATAAAATGTATCGGAAGTTTTTTATTTATACTATATTTTATTGTTTCATAAGCAATTCCTGTCTCTGAAGTCATGTCACCAATAAAACAAAACACTTTATTTTTTGATTTTTTTCTTTTTAAAGACAGAGCCATACCAAGACTTATAGGTAAAATCCCTCCCACTATTGCTGATGAATAAATCTTATATTTCATAAAGCATAATGAAATAGATTTACCATCTAATATCTCTTTTTTTAAAGTTCTTGTTGGTACGCCCTTAAGTAAACATTGATAGTGTGATCTCCAAGAACAAAAAACCCAGTCATTTTTTTTGATATATTTTTTAAAAAAGTTTATTAAAAAGTTTTCATTTCCAGAGTAAAGATGTATAGGAGCACGAATTTTGCCTTGATTGAATGTTTCGGCAATATCGTTCTCAAAATCTATAAGTTGTTTTTTATTCATCTATTTAAATTTATATATTTTAATGGCCTAATTAAAAGGTGATAATTTAAGTTTATGTCAATGTTTTGTAATAATTAAGGAATGGTAGCGAGGGGCGGATTCGAACCGCCGACCCCAGGCTTATGAGTCCTGTGCTCTAACCAACTGAGCTACCTCGCCATTTGTTATTGATCAATTTTAAGAGGGAATATCTCACAACCCTTTAAACATGTCTATAGAATTTTCACGACACAAATGGATAGTAATTTAATTTAAAATTTTATAATCTTAATTATTATATTGATCAAAAATGCAAAAAAATCTTAAAGTTTTCTTGTACAATTTAATTTTTTTTCTCATATTTATACTTATATTTGAAATTGTATTTGGATACTGGTTTAAAAAGAATAATTTTGGCATTCATATGAGAAATGAAAGGAATAAAAACTGGAAAACTACATCTGTGTTCAATGATAAAGAATATTCATTCTTTTATAAAAGAAATTTTTATGGTTTTAGAGGAGATGAGTTTAATCCTGAGGATGTTAAAATAATATTTAATGGCGGAAGCACTTCAAATCAAAGATATACTCCAGAAAAATTGACTATAGTAGGTCAACTTAATGATAAGCTACAAAATGATAAGTTAAATCTAAAAATATACAATGCAGCTACAAATGGGAAATCTTTAAGAGGAATTATTTATGATTTTGAGTATTGGTTTAATAAAATTGAAAAACTAGATCCTAAAGTATTAATTTTATATTTAGGTATCAACGAAAGAACATTAGCAGAGGATTTAGGTCAAAAAAATTATGATATTAGGATCAAAAATAAGAAGATTGATCAATTGAAAGATTTTATTAAAAATAACAGTTTTGTATACGAAAAATTTATCAAAATTAAAAATATATATTTTCCAAAAAATACAAGTGGTTATTTTTTTGATACCAAAAACTTATACAACAATTTCTCCTATGTAAGTTATAGTAAAGCAAAAAAGACCTATAATTTACTATCTGAAAATGACAAACGTATATTAGATCAAGTAAAAATGAGATTTCAAATGTTAAAAAAAATATTTTTAGAAAAAAATATAACTCCGATTTTTATAACGCAAGTAGAGTACAATGGTCTTAAAGATGACACGCTATTTTTCGTGAATGAATTAATTAAACAACTAGCTGAGGAAAATAACTTTTACATAATCAAACTAGATGAAATGATTGTAATGAAGGCTGGTGACTTTTATGATAAAGTTCACACCACTCCACAAGGTTCCGCAAGGATCACAGAAACGATTTATCCCTATTTAAAAATAATTTTTGGAGAAACTAAATAGTTAATATTATTCCGAATACTGTTACTGCTGATACTGCAGCCACGCCTAATGCCAAATTTCTTTTTTTCTCAATTTTTTTTTCCTCATTTAACCTTGTTAGCAGGTCAGTTACTTTTACACTGCTCCGAGAGTCGTAATCAGAGGAATTTTTGTGAAATTTAAATTGAGTACTCATGAGATTATTAAATCACAAATAGGTTCTTTTAAAATAGTTTTAAGGAGCAAAATGGGTTTTAAAAAAAAACTTTACATTCAAAATAAACTTTTTGATCAAAAAAACTGTTTTGTAAAAGCGATTCGGCCCAAAATGAGTGGTTCTTATCAACTCATGATTTAATGTGGTTCGTAATACCTAGACGTATTTTTTCAATAATCTCATCTATATCTCTCTTTTCACAAACAAATGGAGGTGCAATTATAAGCGCGTCCCCAGTTGGTTTAATGTTTACTCCCGCATCATAACATTTCTTATAAACATTAAATCCTGCTTTACCTGGTTTATCTCTCATTTTGATATCAATGCCACCTAACAATCCATAATTACGAATACTTTCAATACAATTAAGATCTTTTAGAGAGTGTAATCCATCCTCAAAGTACTTTGATATTTGTTTTACTCTGTTAAAAATATCTTCTTTTTCAAATATTTTTTGAACAGCAATAGCTGCTGATACAGCCACAGGAATTCCAGAATAGGTATATCCATGAAATAATTCAACTGCCCCATCTGGAGAAGCATCCATAACTGACTGATAAATTTTTTCTCTTACTGCTACTACTCCCATAGGCACAATCCCATTTGTTGTAGCTTTAGCCATTGTTATGATATCAGGTGTTACACCAAATTCTTGAGCTGCGAATGCGGACCCTGTCCTTCCCCAACCAGTGACAACTTCATCAAAGATTAAAAGTATGCCGTGATTATCACAAATATTTCTTAATTTTTGTAAATAATTTTTTGGAGGAATTAAAGTACCAGTAGAACCTGCAATTGGCTCAACAATACACGCGGCTATATTTTCACCGCCTAATTTTTTAGCAATAAGCTCTAAATCATCTGCTAGCTCAGATCCTGTATCAGGTTGGCCTTTGACAAACTTATGTTCAGGTAAAAAAGTATGTCTCATGTGCTCTACGCCTGGCATTAAAATATTTTTAAATTCTTTCGAATTATTAGGAATACCGCCGACTGTTAAAGCTCCAATATTCATACCATGATAACCTCTTTCTCTTCCTACAAACTTAAATCTATTATTTTGTCCTATAGATCTAAAATAGGCCACTGCAATTTTAATTGCTGTCTCTACAGCAGTAGATCCACAAATTGTGTAAAAAATTCTATTTAAATCCTCTGGTGTTTTTTGAGCAATCATAGATGCTAATTCAAACGAACCTCCATAGCCTTGTTGAAAGGGCATAGTGTAATCTAAGTTCTCTAATTGATTCTTAATTGCTTCAATGATTTCTTTTCGTCCATGTCCTAGAGGATTGCAATACAACCCGGAACTCCCATCAATTAAGGTATTTCCGTCGTGAGTTTTTAAATAAATACCTTCAGCCTTTACTATAATACGAGGATTTTTCTTAAAATCTTTATTAGATGAAAACGGCATCCAATGTTCATTTAAAGAATTAGGTATTTTGTTCTGAAATGATGTACTCACTACTAAATTATAGCAAAGTAATTTTTTGAATGCTATCTAAATATTACGAGAAATTTAAAATAATACAGGAGTTGACTTTGAAGAAAACGTCGCAAAAAAATATTTTTAGTATGAAGTAATACGAATTGCAAAATTTTTCATGTTTAAATTAGGTTAAATTTTTGATATCTCAGTTAAAAAGTTAATAGAGATGAATTAAATGCTTAGTAAAAAAGATACTATTTGCCCAGAAAATTTGCTTAAGTTAGCTAAAATAAAAGGACCAACAAAAGCAGTAATAGTAAACGCAGTAAAGCCTGTTTCAATAGAGTCTACAAAACAAGCCGTAGATGCAAATTTAATCATTCCATTTTTTATTGGGGACAAATCAATCATTGAGAAAAATGCTAAACAATTAAACTGGGATATTTCTAAATACCAAATAATAAATGAACCAGATGAAAATAGCACTGCTCCGATCGCTGCAAAACTAGCAAGTGAAGGTAAGGTAAAAATAATTATAAAAGGACATATTCATACCGATGTGCTTATGAAAGCAGTTTTGAAAAGAGATTTAAATTTAATTGGGAAGAAAAGACTGAGTCATATTTGGCATATGACTTTGGAGAAAAATGATAAACCATTTATCATCACTGATGGAGCACTAAACGTGTTACCAAAATTAGAAACAAAAATGCATATATTAAAAAATGCAATAGATTTTTCGAATAGAATAGGAATTGAGAAACCTAAAGTTTCAGTATTATCAGCAACTGAGGAGGTTTTAGAAAGTATGCCTAGTTCTCAAGAAGCAAACGAACTAACCAATAGAGCTAAAGAAGAAGGTTTGAACGCAGAAGTATTTGGACCAATGGCATTCGATAATTCAGTTTCTGAGAAAGCTGCTCAAATTAAAGGGATTAAAAATGCGGTGGCCGGTAAAACTGATATTTTATTAGTTCCTAACGTAGAAACTGGAAACGCTTTAGTAAAAATGATGATTTTTTTTATGGGAGCTTGTGCAGCTGGTGTAGTAGTTGGTGGAAAAGTCCCTGTTGTAATAACAAGTAGAGCTGATGATACTCAAGCAAGACTTGCTTCCATAGCTGCTGCTGTTGTTGCTCTTTAATGAAAAAACTTAAAAACTGGGATAATAAAACCTGGTTATCATCTAAATCGTATATCTCTCAATTTAATAAATTTCTTAGAAAAAAAAGTAATTTAAATAAAAATTCAAAAATATTAGATATTGGATGTGGAAGAGCAAATATTATCAGTGCCCTTCAACAGAAATATAAATTTAGAAATAAACCCATTGGAATTGACATTGTTAGTAATAAGGGTGTTAAAAAAAATATTATATTTAAGAGAATAGAAGCTTTAAAATATTTAAATAAAAAAGAGAAATATGATCTAATCTTAATTAAACAAACTATTCATTTTTTTTCAGAAACAAATTTAAATTATCTTCTAAATCTTGCTAAAAAAAGATTAAACACCAAAGGTAAAATATTAATTTTTTCTCTAAAAACAGAAAATAATAAGATACCTTGTTTTAAAAAAATGAGAAAAAATTTAGAAAAAAGTTTAAAAAGAGACGAATTTTTATTTAAGATTATCAAAAAAAACTTAAAAAAAATAAGCTATACAAACTTTAATTTTAAAGTAAACATCTCTAAAAAAAAATACGTGCGAATGATCAAAGAGAGATATATTTCATGCTTATTAAATATGAGTAACAAAGAAATAAAATTTGGTATCAGTGAAATAAAATCTAAATATAAAAATCAGATAAAATTCACTGATACCTTAAAATGTATTAGCTACGAAAAATAATTATTTTCCTGGCTCTTTGTATGATGAAGCCATTTTCTGAGCAGTTTTAGCTATCTCATTTAGATTTACATCCTCTAAAATTGTAAAATCTGAAACAGCTCCACTAGAAACAGCAACCATTGCAGCTGCAGCAGCTTGTTCAAAAGTTCCTTCAATTACTGCCATAAAATCATATTTTCCTCTTAGGCCTGAGTATTGAGTTACTTTAGCTCCCACAGAAGCAGCAAGTGCAGATGTAGCAGCTTTTCTATCTGTAGACGGATTGCTTACAAACCCTCCCAAACCTTTAGCTGTGTAACATCCAAGTGTATAAAATTTTGCCATTGTTACCTCCTTTTTTTTCTTATTGACCCGGAGCCTTATAAGACATCTTTGAAGCTTTTGTTGTAGCCTTAGCAAAATCTATAGCTTCAAGTGCTGATAAATTTTTTACAGCTCCAGTAGACTCCACCACTAATTTGACAGCAGCAAAATCATCAAAACTAGGAAGATCTGCAACTACACAAAAATCGTATGAGCCTCTTACAATATCCATAGTATGTAATGTTCCACCCACACCTTTAACAAGTTTTTCAACTACTGCTTTTCTGTCACTATTTGGATCTTTTAAAAAACCTTGAAAGGCTTTCTCGGTATAGTTTCCCATAATGTACATCTTTGCCATATTATATCTCCTTTCTTATTTCTCGATCACAACTGTTCCAGAGTGAGGATCTGTTACTCCTAAATCTGATGACAGTTCTTCTAAAGTGTGCCGAAGCGTATCCAAAAATGCAATCATTTTTGGTCTTGCTGTAGCAATGTCATCTTCAGAATTCCATTCACCTATCATAAAAAATTCATTAGGTTTTGTTTCAACGTATTTCGCTGAAATCTGCCCATCGAACTTTGGCATCTCATCTATTTTTTTTAAATATTCTTCTCTGTTAGATGATTTTACTTTGCATCTAACAATATTCATAAACTTTGCCATTTAACTCCTTAAACGTAAATTTTATCAGCCAAACCATAACAAAGAATAGCGCTGATAATAACTAAAACTAATGGAGCATATATTCCATCGTTTCTAGTTTTTTTAGTTAAACCTGTTTTATCAATTTTTAATGTATAAAAATTAACAACTAGTATCGAAACATTCATTATAAAGACTAAGTTGAAGAAGGCCCAAGTTGCCACTACACCGCCTGATCTTATAAAAGCAATATATATTGCCATTAAAACAGTAGCAATCATGAATGAACCTGCAAATCTTGTAATTAAAGTTGCGGTTTTATCAACTCCTCTACCCTTTAGAAATTTTTTAGTATCAAAAACCAACTGGTAGGCGTAACTACCAACAATAATAAAATGTGCTAAGTAAATTATTAAATAGAACGCGTTTCCAAATTTATCGATCATAAATATCCTATGCGTTATAGTCCATGACTTGATCGGTGCACTCAACAAACTTATGAGGAGTGAAAAAATCGTTCATTTGACCTAATTGATTAATAATTGCTTGCTTGTCTTTTCCTTTCCACCAACAGTACATTTCCATTGTGTCTCCTGGTGTATTCCAAGTCATTTGACAAGCAGCATTGTCACTTTTCATGCTCTTAACAATATCTTCCATCTTCATAGAAGCCACTGTATCTGTAAATTTTTTTTTCATTTCGGCAGACTTAAAAGTATGCGTTACCATATAGTTTTTCATTTTACTCCTTTATAGGTTTATTTTTGATAGTTCATATAACTGAGCATTATCTACACACTCAGCATAAATTGCTTTAGCTTTAGGGTTGTTCCCTGTAACAAACTCTTTCATCCCAGCTTCGTTATGAACATTGACTTTAAATAACATTCCGCTTTTATCTGGGATCATAGCCCCAACAGTTTTTTCCGGATATGCAACACTTTTTCTAACGCTCATACCTTCATCTGATTGCATCCACTTCGTAAAAGTTTCTAATTTACCCTCTTTAAATTTAAGATGTACTAACATTTCTTTTTCCATTTTTTTGCTTTAATTTAAACTCCTCTTATTATTATTCCATTAGCTACTGAGTTTGCCAATCGAATAGGTTTAACGGGTTTGTATTCTTTAGAGTCATACCACTCTAAAGCTTTTTCATAAGTTGGAAATTTAATTACTACCGTTCTAGGATATTTCCACTCACCATCTATAACTTTATACTCTCCAGCACGTACAAGGTATTCTCCTCCGAATTTTTGGACTGTAGGCACAACTTTACCTACATATTCTTTATAGGCCTCATGATTTTTAACATCTATATTAGCTATAACGTATCCGCTCATATTAACCCGCGTAAATAGTTCTGGATAGTTTCTCAATTTTTTCTTCTGAGCCTTTAATTTGTTTATATATAAATTTATTACACTCGGTATTCTTAGATTTATTAAAAGGCTTGCCATAAACTTTATCTACGTAAACATTCATACCTTTATTCATTTCATCATCTTTTACGCCTTCAGATGCAAGATACTCCCTTATAACTTTTACTGAAGCTAAAGCTAATTCCATATTTTTAACTTCAATAGTTTCTGCGGGCAATACAGCTGTAGCACTATAGTGTCCTAAGCACTCTATTGTTTTTTCTTTTTGAGCTTTTGTTATATGTCCCGCAGCTATCGCTGAGCCCATAAATAATAGAGTTGCAGTTAAAATAAATTTAAATTTCATAGTTAAATATTAATTAATTTAAGAATAGTTTAACTATGTTAAAATCTTATTACAGGTATGCAAATTGTCTACAACTTGAAGATGATTTATTTCCAATTAGGCTTTGTTTTATTAAGAAAACTTTTTATTCCAATTTTTTTATTTTCACTATCTAACAATTTGTAAAACTCTTGTCTCTCTTTTAATAAAGATTTTTTTAAATTATCCTCTGAATCTACTAAATTTTTTATAACTTGAAGTGACTTTTTTGGCTTCGACGAGATTGTATTTAAAAAGTTAAAAGTAAATTCTTTAAAATTTTCCTTAGGAATAATCTTTGAGACAATCCCATACTTCATTGCAGTCTCAGCATCAATTATTTCTCCTGACATTGCTAAATATTTTATATTTTGATTTGAAGTAAATTTTTTTGTTTTTTGTGTACCTCCAGCTCCAGGAATTAATCCTAAATTAATTTCAGGTAATCCAAATTTTGCTTCTGAGCTTGCAATAATTAAATCACTTGAAAGAGCAAGCTCAAAACCACCTCCTAAAGCATAACCCTCAACAAATGAAATAATAGGAATATTAATTTTTTGTAAATCATCAACCTTAGAAAAAAGTTTTTGTTTTCTCGCTTTTTTTGAATCCAATTTTTCAAGTTCTTTTATATCTGCCCCAGGTGAAAAGAACTTTGGGTCTCCAATTAAACCTATACATCTAATTTCTTTTAATTTATCCAAATTTTTGGTTGCATCACTGATTTCATCTAGGGTTTTTTGATCTAAACTATTATTTTTTTTGTTAGCAATTTCGATAATTGCGTAATTTTCTCGCTTTTCTAATTTAATATTTTTATAGTTCATCAATTAATAGAATATAAATTTCATTATGACAGAGCAACTAATTATATTGATAGAAATCATCCTTATTGATTTGGTCTTAGCAGGGGATAATGCAATTATTATTGGGATGGTTGCTTCAAAATTTGACTCCTTAAATAGAAAAAGAATTATTATTTGGGGTATCGGTGGAGCTGTAGTTCTAAGAATTCTTTTTACTTTTATAACTGCTTATTTATTACAAATCTCTGGTTTAAGATTAATTGGTGGGATTTTATTGCTTTACATTTGTTACAAACTTTACAGAGATGTGATCCAAAATAAAATTGAGGAAAAAAATATACAAGTTGATAATACAAATCTTAAAAAAGCTATTTTTACAATTATTCTTGCAGATGTGACAATGAGTTTGGATAACGTATTAGGTGTGGCTGGTGCAGCTGGAGATCATTATACGCTTCTTGCTTTTGGCTTGGGGCTATCAATATTGTTAATGGCTTTTGCTGCTAATTATACTGCTAAGTTGATAAAAAAATATTCTTGGATTAGTTGGATTGGATTAATTGCAATACTACTTGTAGCGATTCAATTAATTTATGAAGATTTACAAATTTTATTATGATTAGATATATATTATTATTTTTATTTATATTTAATATTTCTTATGCAGTTGAATTCATAGGAGATTTTAAACAAGGTTCTTTTATTCTTGGAAAAACTAGTCCTCAATCAAAAGTATTAATCGATAATAGGAAAGTCAGAGTTTCTAAAGACGGATATTTTGCTTTTGGATTAGATAGAGATAGAAAAAATAATGTTGTCATAAAAATTATGAATAAGAAGGAAACCAAATTAATAGAAAAAAAAGTTTTTAAAAGAAAATATAAGATACAAAGAATAGATGGTCTTCCTCCAAAACAAGTTACTCCTCCACCTGAAGTTTATGAGAGAATTAAAAAAGATAATATTTTAATCGGAAAAGCAAGAGCAACTGATAGTAAATTGGTTTTCTTTAAAGATAAATTTATCTATCCTATTGATAAATATATTATTACTGGGGTTTACGGCAGTCAGAGAATTTTAAATGGTAAACCAAGAAGACCTCACTATGGTATAGACTTTCATGCACCAGAGGGAACTCCAGTAAAATCGATGATGGATGGAGTAGTCACGTTAGTAGAAAATGACATGTATTTTACGGGTGGTACAATCATTTTTGATCACGGTCATGGTATAAGCACCTTATATATGCACATGAAAGATATAAATGTTAAAAAAGGCCAAAAAGTAAAAAAAGGTGATATCGTTGGAACTTTAGGACAAAGTGGAAGGGCCACCGGTCCACATTTAGATATAAGACTTAACTGGTTTGAGGTTAAATTGGATCCAGCTACAATTTTAAATCAAAACTAATCAAGTTCAAATTTGTTTTTATAATCTTTTAACAAAGATTTGTCTTGATCATTTTTGAAAAGAATAAAATCTTCGATAACAAGAATATCTAAGTTTGTGCCCATAAAACAATTAAATGCATCTTCTACAGAACAAACTATTGGCTCCCCTCTTACATTGAAAGAAGTATTCACTATAACTGGGCAATTAGTAATTTTCTTAAATTCATTTATTAAATTGTAATATTTGTGATTAGTATCTTTATGCACGGTTTGAATTCTAGCAGAATAATCCACATGGGTTACTGCAGGAATTGAAGATCGTTTTACATTTAATTTTTCAATACCAAATAATTTTTCGTCTTTTTCAGACATGTTTATCTGTAAATCTTTTTTTACCTCTGCTACTAAAAGCATATATGGACTATCATAATCTATTTCAAACCAACTACTTACATCCTCTCTTAATACCGAGGGTGCAAAAGGTCGGAAGCTTTCCCTAAATTTAACTTTTAAATTCAGTTCTTTTTGCATCTTTTCTGATCTCGGGTCTGCTAAAATCGAACGTCCACCAAGAGCTCTGGGCCCAAACTCCATTCTTCCTTGAAACCAACCAACTGTCTTATTATTCGAGAGCTCTTTTGCTACTAATACAGAGGTCTCATCAGGTGATTTTTTTATATATTTAGCTTTTAAAGAGTCTAATTTTTTTTTTATTAAATCGTCGCTATATTTTGGTCCTAAATAGGCTCCTTTCATTTTATCTTTGAAGTCAGTTCTAGATTTTTTAAGCTCTTGATGCCAATAAGCTAAAGCTGCTCCTAAAGAACCGCCGGCATCACCAGCTGCTGGCTGGATCCAAATATTTTCAAAATGTTTTCCATTTAATATTTTTCCATTAGCTACACAATTTAAAGCTACACCACCTGCTAAACATAAATTTTTTATTTTAAATTCTTTAGAAATATCTTTTGTTAATCTCAAGATTACTTCCTCAGTTACTGCTTGAATTGAAGCTGCGATGTCCATATGAAAATCGGTTAATAAATCTTTTTTTGGATCTCTAACAGGATGACCAAATAGACTTGAAAATTTATTATTCGTCATTGTTAGACCTGTAGCGTAATTAAAATATTTCATATTTAATTTAAATGAACCATCATTTTTTAAATCTATTAGCTCATTAATGATAAGATCTTTATACTTTGGTTTTCCGTAAGGAGCTAAGCCCATTACTTTATACTCACCACTATTCACTTTAAATCCGGTATAATACGTAAATGCTGAATAAAGCAGACCTAGTGAATGTGGAAAATGTATTTCTTTTAACATTTTTAATTTATTATCTTGTCCTATCGCCACAGTAGATGTCGCCCACTCACCTACACCATCTAAAGTTAAAATCACGGCTTCTTTGAATGGTGATGGATAAAATGCACTAGCGGCATGACTATAATGATGCTCAGAAAATTTAATTTTATTTATATCCTGAAATTTTTCATCGTGTTGTTTTAGGTTATCAAATAAGAATTTTTTTTGAAAAAGTTTTTCTCTCAGCCAAATAGGCATTGATAAACTAAAAGATTTAAAACCTTTTGGTGCAAATGCCATGTATGTTTCTAAAAGTCTTTCAAACTTTAAAAAAGGTTTTTCGAAAAAGACAATATGATCTACTTCGCTAAGATTTATATTACCCTCTTCTAAGACGTATTTTACAGCGTTGTAGGGATATCGGGAGTCATGTTTCTTTCTTGAAAATCTTTCTTCTTGAGCAGCTGCAACGATTTCACCATTTTTTAATAATGCTGCTGCACTGTCATGATAAAATGCTGATATACCTAAAATTGATATCACTTAAAAAATTGTATAAATAAATGGTGCAACTGCTGAACCTTGGCTTAAGACTATTAGAACGCCAAATAAAGCTAGAACAATAATAATTGGCAATAACCAATATTTTTTTCTTTCTCTCAAAAACTCCCAAAATTCTTTTATAAATTCAATCATTTAAAACTGTTTATCCATTGTACCTATCTCTTTTTTTCTTTTTATCCAATAAGTTTCTAATTTTTTATTAAACTTTATATCTAATAAATCTTTACCAAATATTCTGACTATTAAACTAATAGGCGTTAAAAAAATAAAATACACCAATGCCATGATCACAGGCGCAATAATTAGACCTAAAATCTCACCTAGTTTTATCCATGCTCTATTAAAAGGTGTTAGAATTTTTGAATTGAGCAGTCCTAAAATTAAAAATGGAAGTGATAATATTAAAAAAAATTTATTTGGACTTTCACCATTATATATTGGGTAAAGTCCGATTATTAAAAAAACTACAAAAAATAGTATCCCAAAACTCCGATTATTTACTTTTCTACTTTTCATATACTGATCTTACTTTTTAAATATATT
Organism: uncultured Pelagibacteraceae bacterium; assembly: GCA_902542165.1. GTDB lineage: Bacteria > Pseudomonadota > Alphaproteobacteria > Pelagibacterales > Pelagibacteraceae > Pelagilacustribacter. Next base: position 21,581 of record CACBTF010000004.1, on the reverse strand, counting down.
AAAAAATTTATCAATTTATTTGGCAAGATTATTTTTAATATTTTTTTTATAAAATATTCTCTTTTATTAAACCAAGATTTATCAAATAACAAATCTACATTTTTATTGTTTAAAAACTTTGTATGAATTCTTAATTTTTTTGAGTATTTTTTGTCAATAAAAATACAGTTTCCTGTATGACATACTAATTGATACTTGTTTTTTTGAGCATATTCCACTGTAGAAGTAAAACTATTTCCAATTTTACCATTACCATGAATTTGTTTTATACCTGGAAGTAAACCGCTATTTATTTCAATAATAACTATTTTTGGTCTGTATTTTTTTAATGATTTCCAAACTGCTAGATCATATGAGTCAATATCTATAGACAAAATATCAAAATTTTTGCTTATTTTAGTTTTTTTTAAAATTTTATCTAGGGAATTTAAAGAATTTTTTTTATATTCTACAAATTTGTTAAAAGGAATTATTCTTTTAAATTTTTTTCTTGTATTTAATAAATCTTTATATTTACTTTTTTCTCCCTCAATATAGACAGCGTTATAATTTAAATTTTTTACTAAATTGAAAGTATTGCTTCCGTGTATTCCATCCCAAGCACCAAATTCACAACACCATTTATTCTTTGAATTAAATTTTAATCTTTTTAAAATTTCTAAAATAATTCCGTCTTCACCATTTTGAGAATAAATATTTCTTTTATATTTTTGGAACACTAAGTTGAAATCAATTAATTAAGTGCTTTTTTGTGATTTTTTGTGCATAATTTGTAATATATCAAATAACTTAAAGCTAAATATCACTTAAATTAGTTTTATGTAAAGTATAATCAGAATATCATTATTTATGGAATTTTTACAAACTATAAATTTAACACTTGGAAATTTTATATTTTTTTGTGCCATAATACTTCTAGCTTCATTTGTTCGGGGTTTTAGTGGGTTTGGATTTTCTGCATCAAGTGTTTCGTTGTTATCTTTTATGCTTCCTCCAGTAGAAATTGTTCCAATTATATTACTGTTGGAAGTCATAGCCAGTTTTTTTATGATACCAAGTATATGGAATAAAATTAATTGGAAGTTTGTTCTATTTTTAATGTTCGGTGTAATTATAGGAACTCCCGCTGGAGTTAAATTGCTTACAATTTTGGAACCAAAAATAATGCATTTAGTTATATCTATAACAGTTATGACCTTTGCTATATTATTGCTTAAAGGATACAAAAATAAAAGTTTAAATCATAACTTATCAAAATTTTTTGTAGGAACTATTGCTGGTGCAGCGAATGGATTTGGTACTTTAGCAGGTTTACCTATTGCTCTGTATTTTTTAATAATAGCTGTTGAGCCTGCTGTAATAAGAGCATCTATTGCTGCCTTATTTTTTTTCACTGACTCATATGCTTTAGTTTTAACATACCTTAATGGTGTGCTGGAAATATCTTTCTTGTTTAGAACGCTACCACTAATTTTCTTGGTTCCAATAGGAGTATTTTTAGGCACAAAGCTTTTTAAAGGTAGCTCAAAAGAAAACTACAAAAAATACGTTTTGTATTTTTTGATTGTAATATCAATTTTTGGGCTTTTAAAATCTCTTATTTAGTTTTTTTAATTAAAATCTTGTCTTGGTAAAAACTCAATAATTGTCTTAGAGTTGCACCAATCACACCCAATGATATGGCTAAGATAATAGCTAATGAACCATATAGTAGTGGACTGTTATCAGCTAAATTAATTATAAATTTTGAGATGAAATTCAAGTTTCCAATGTTAACAATATCTGCATTATCAGTATTTCTTACCCCTTCAAAAAAGAATGTATCGTAAGCAATTGCTATTGCAACACAACAAAGAAGCATTGCAAATAAAGTTTTGAGGTGAGAGCTATCTAAATATTGTCCTACTTTTTGCCCAACTTGAACCCCTGCTATTGATCCAAATATTAAAATAGTTACTAAAATTAAATCTATCGAGCCGTATGTAAACGCATGAAGAACTGTTACTATCGCACTTATAAATACAGTAACAAATAATGAAGTTCCTGGAATTAATTTTATAGGCATTCCAATTAAATAGATCATAGCTGGTACCATCAAAAAAGCGCCCCCAACACCAATTAATGCAGCTACAAAACCAGTAATTACACCCAATATAATTGGAGAAAAAACACTTTCATAAAGTCTTGATTTAGGAAATCTCAATTTTAAAGGCAGTCCATGTATCCAGTAATGAGTATGAAGTTTTTGTTTTAGTGTAATTTTTTTTCTCGCTCTATCAATCTCACTAGCGCCTTGTATGAGCATCAAAGTACCAATTATTGCTAATAAGTACATGTACGATAAAGAAATTATCAAACTTAATTTTCCAGTTTCCTTAAAAAAAGTGAAAGCAGTAATACCTAAGATAGTGCCAATTATACCACCAATAATAATCATCATTCCCATTTTGTAATCTAATGTGTTTTTAAACCAATGAGTTAATGATCCAGATACTGATGTAGCTAGTATATTGTTAATTTCATTTGGTACAGCATATATAGGCGGAATACCTAAAAATATTAAGAATGGTGTCATAAGAAAGCCTCCACCAACACCAAATAATCCTGATAAAACACCAACACCAAAACTTACAAATAAAATAAAAATGACATCAATATGAACTTGGACTATTGGAAGATATATTTCCATACCTATTTAATAGGTATTCCTCTACTAATAGTTTGTCAATCCAGAGTTTTATTAAGCAGCAGCTTTCAGCTTATGTTTTGAGGTCATCCCGCTCAAAAAGTTCCATAAATATCTTGCTGTCAAAAGAGAAGCTGTTTCAGCTTTTTCTTGTTCCTCTTTTGATAGACTATCTAAAAGTTTTTCACATTCTGCTCTATGAATTACATCTGCTGATTTATGTGCTTCAAAAAACTCTAAACCTTCTTTGGACTGTACTCCGTAAAATTTTTTTAAACCTTGAATTTTTGTTTCCGCTATTTCAGGAATTTGTCTTTCATAAGTGTATAAAGAAGCTAGTCCTTCGGCATAAGATTTTCTCGCTTGAGAAAAGAAATTGTCAATCATATCTTTTGTAAACCAATCAAGTTTTACTTTTTCAATTTCTTTTTCATCAGCTCCTAATGCTTTAGCAAAATTCTTCCAAAGTTTTGGGTGATCCCCGTCCTTGTTTTCCTCATCTTGTAAATTTTCTAAAAGTATTCTTCTTTTTTCGATATCATCACAAATAGAGTGTGTAGCGCTAATATATCTAGGGAACGCTTTAACATGTTGATAATATTGTTCAGCATAATCTTTAATAATCTCTCTGTTTAATTTTCCCTCGTTCCAATAAATTTGATAAAATGGATGTTTTAATAAATGAAACTTATCTAATTTTGCCCCTAATTCTTTTGAAAACATTTTGCTCCTTTTGTTAAATTAAAGATTCTATTAAATTATAGATTATTTAAGTTTAAAATTATCCACACTTTTTAGTTGAGTGTTTTAAATGTTCACGTTTTGATTCACTTTTGATTCACTTTAAGACTCAAAATACAACCTCAGATAGCTTTATCCACAGCTGCTATCGGTCTTTCATCAATTGGTAAATGTAAAGCTGTTGCGATAAAAGATAGGACTATTGCTAGGTACCAAGCATAATCAAAACTTCCGAACTGATCATAGAAGTAACCACCTAAATATGCGCCCAAAAATGATCCAAATTGATGGTTCAAAAATACTATTCCAAAGAGGAGTGATAAATTTTTTGTTCCAAAAATTTGTGCAACTATTCCATTTGTTGCGGGAACAGTTGCAAGCCATAACAATCCAAAAGAAGTTCCAAATAAAACTGCAGATAAATTTGAGGCTGGTAAGAAAATAAATAAAATTAAAGTTATTCCTCTTAAAAAATATAATCCACTCAAAAGTATTTTTTTGCTGTATTTATCACCTAAATAGCCCATCACAAGTGTTCCTATAATGTTAAAAAAACCTATCAAAGCTAAAATCGCCATTCCTGTCCAGTCTGCTAAACCTTTGTCTTGAACATATCTCGGGACATGAGTTGCTATTAAAGTAATTTGAAATCCACACACAAAAAATCCAAGGATTAATAATCTAAAACCTTTATGTGCAAATGACTCTTTTAAGACTTCACTTAAGCTTCGATTGTCTATGTTAGAATTAATTGCAGCGGTTTTATTTTGAGGTAATTTTACAAAAAGACCAGGTATACACATCAAAAATAAAATTATAGAAAATATTATAAAAGATATCTGCCATGTAGAAATATTTTTAAACAAACTAGATAATATTGGAAAAATAAACATACCTAAACCTCCGCATGCGGTTACAAGACCCGCAGCTTTACTTCTATTTTCATTTGGAAAATGTTTTGAGATCATTGGAGTTAAGATGGTTCCAGCTGCTCCAGCTAAACCTAAACCAACAAATAATCCAAGATTGATTTGTAGCCACATGCCTGAAACATAATTGTTGCCCATAAGCATCATTGCGACTGAATAAAAAATTAAAGCTGGAACTATTACTACATATCCGCCTAATCTATCTGAAATCCTGCCAAAAACTGGAGTAAAAATTCCCCAAAATATTGCGTGAATGGCGATCGCTAATCCAAATTCAGTATTTGACGTTCCAGCTGATGACTCAAATTCACTTGAGTAAAGTCCAAATGTTTGTCTTACTCCCATTGTAGTGCAAACAACAAAACATGCAGCTACTAAGGCATACAAAGCAGTTTTATTAGGAAAAAAATTTTTTATCATCTAATTTTCTTTAACCCTTGTTTTAAATCGTTAATCAAATCTTTTGTATCTTCTAAACCAATATGAAGTCTTACAATATGCTCATCTTTTTTAAATCGATAAAATTGACGTCCTTTTAAGTATTCATCTTTTTTTGAACTTTTTATCTCTTGAAGAATAGCAAGACTTTCAAAACCACCCCAGCTATAACCTATTCCAAATAATTTAAGAGAATTTACAAAGGCAATTACCGATGATTTTTTTCTACTTTTGACGACAATAGAAAACAGCCCTGTTGCTCCAGAATAATATTTTTTCCAAAGTTTATAATTTTTACTTTGAGGATTGTGTGGGTATAGAATTTCTTTAATTTTTTTTTGTTTTTTTAAAAATTTAATTACTGTTTTTGTATTTTCATAATGTTGTCTTAATCTGGTATCTAAAGTTCTTAAACCCCTTATTATTAAGTAAGCTTCATCAGCTGACATTCGATATCCTGATAATTTGTAAAAGAACATTATTTTTTTAAAAACTTTTTGGCTTACAGCTAAAGAGCCGCCCATAGCATCGGAGTGACCAGAAAAATATTTTGTAGCAGAGCAAAAAGACATATCAAATCCTAACTTCAATGGTTTAAGGTATAGTGGTGTCCCCCAAGTATTATCAAGTAAAGTGAAAATTTTTTTTCTTTTAGCTAACTTGATAATTTTAGATAAGTCTTGAAATTCAAAAGTATTACTCCCTGGATTTTCGACTAGGATCATTTTCGTTTTATTTGATATTTTTCTTTTTAAATCATAAAAAGAATCGGGGTTATAAAATTTAGCATCAACTTTAAATTCTTTCATAAGTTCTTGTGATATTTCTTTTGTTGGACCATAAACATTATCTGAAACCAAAATTTCATCTCCTGGCCTGCAGAGAGACATTAATGCCAAAGCTATACCGCCAAATCCTGTGCCAGTTAGGAATACATGATAGGCCTGCTCTAATTCTTTTAAAATATTTTCAAGTTCAATTGTAGTCGTGCTACCATATCTCCCGTATGTATAATGAGATACTTTCTTGTGTTTCTTAATTTTGAGTTCATGTTGATACATTTCCTGCATTGAGTTAAATAAAATAGTAGATGCCCGAGTTACAGGGGGATTTGCGGATCTATTTGAGCTATCTTTTGTTGGATGTTTTAGAAATGTGTTTATAGACTTTTTCATAAATAATTATAATTGATATTTATATATTAATTGTCTAATTAAGACATATATAAAAGGAGGCAAAAATATGGGTTATCCTAAAAAGCACCGTGGTAGAAGAAAAATTGGATCAAAAAAAAGACGAGCAAGAAAAAGAAATAAGAAAAAATAATCTTTAAAATTTTATGAATGAAATAACTCAAATTAGAAAATTGAGTTTGTGGGTATTTATTATTCCTTTTGTATCCATTAACCTTTGTCTCTTTATTGCTACATATCATCATCTTTTTGAGAATACTTTTCTAGAGGTTGATCCGATTGGTAGATCTTATGGTTTCCCTTTACCTTATTTTGATGGAAGTTTATCTATAAGTCGAGCATCAAGAACCTTTCCTCAATTTATAATTTTTAAGCCGGCTATGATTTTGACTTCAGTTTTACTTTATTATTATTGGAGAAGTAATAATGATTTGGTGAATAAATTAAACAACTCGAAAATAAATTATAGATTTAAAACTTTTGGAATTTTATCTGCAGTATTTTTAGCTATTCACTCAATTTTTTTAGGTATTAAATTTGACATTCAAATTTATAAATTATTTAGAAGAGTTGTTTTATTATTTTTTATTATTTTTGAGATAATCGCTCAAGGGATTTTAGTTTTTCATCTTTATAAATTAAAAATAAAACTGTTAGAATTCATTAATAATAAAGTTTTAGTTTTAAAAATAATCTTAGTTTCAATCTTAGTTACTGTCGCAATTTTAAGTCTTCCTTTATTAGTCAGTAAAGGTAATACTCATTTTAAACACGCATTAGAGTGGAACTATTTTGTTGGAGTAATTTTATTCTATTTATTATCTAGATTTTTTTGGAAAAGAACCACATAAATTTCTAGGCTTTCGCCCAGAAATTTAGTAGTTTTGGCTCGTCGTTTTAGGCGCTACCGCCAAGCCATCCCGATGAACTATTCTAGCGCTACTAGGTTCACCTTTCTGCCCTTTAAGCTTGAACCTCTCGGTTTTTCCTTAAATGGTCAGTTAAGAGTTGCCTCTTAATTAAGTTGATTAAATCATACTTAAAAAAAATTGTTATCACTTTTAACGTGTAGTGAATTAAGATGTTAACTTAGTGGATAAATTATTATTGAAAGTCTTGTGTATCCACCCACCGCCTAATACTTTATCCCCAACATTATCTTTAGAATAAAATACACAGGCTTGACCTGGAGAAATTCCAGTTTCCTTTTCTAAAATTTCTACATCAGCTAAAGTTCCTGAAATATTAATTTTAGCTTTTAAAAGTTTACCTGTTGATCTGACTTTTATATTTATTGGTTTTATAAATTCCTCTTTTGATCCAAGGATATTCAAATCTTTTAGTGAAATTTTTTTTACTTCAAGACATTCTTTGTTCCCAACAATAATAGTATTATTACCTGCATCAATATTGATAACATATAGTGGATTATTGCTTGCTATCTTAATCCCCTTTCTTTGTCCTATTGTATAATTAATTATTCCGTCATGTTCACCTAATTGGTTACCCTCAAGATCAAGAATTTTACCTGACTTAAAAGACTCTGGTCTAAATTTTTTTATTACTGATGCATAATCTCCATTAGGAACAAAACAAATATCTTGGCTATCAGGTTTTGTTGCAACATTTAAATTCAATTTTTCAGCAATAGCTCTAGTTTCTGACTTATCTATTTCACCTAAAGGAAATCTTAAGTAATCTAATTGCTCTTGGGTTGTGCTAAATAAAAAATAACTTTGATCTCTATTTTGATCTTTAGCTCTGTACATATTTGCATGGCCATTAGTTTGAACTCTGGATACATAATGACCAGTTATAAGTGCATCGGCTTTTAATTCTTTAGCATATTTAAATAAGTCTCTAAATTTGACAGTTTGATTACATTGTACACATGGAATAGGTGTTTCACCTAAAGTATAACTGTCTATAAATGAGTCTATCACTTCGGTTTTAAATTTTTTTTGATAAAACAAAATTTTATGATCAATATTAATATTTTCTGAAACCCTTTTTGCATCTAAAATATCTTGGCCTGCACAACATTGTCTGCCTTCTTTCGATTGCTTGGTATCATCATATAATTTTAACGTTATGCCAGTGACATCATAACCTTCTTGCTTCATAAGTGCTGCTACAACAGATGAGTCAACGCCACCGGACATTGCGACGACTACTTTGGTATCTTTTTTTGGTTTATTAATTCCTAGTGAATTCATTATTAAAGTGTATAATCGAAAAAAGAGTAATTTTCCATGATGCTAATTGATTATGAACCAGGGGATTTAGTTAAAAATCCCTCAAATAAAGATTGGGGCATAGGTCAAGTCCAATCAATAATTGGTAATAAGGTAACCGTTAACTTTGAGAATTGCGGTAAAAGAGTGATAAACGTTGAGAACGTGAATCTTGAGAAAGTAAACAATGAAAACGAGTGAATTAAAAATTATTTGTGAGAGTTTAATTAATACTTTCAACGAGGCTGGAAAAACCTCTATAGATCTTTATAAAAAAGGTTTAAAAATTGAAATTAAGGAGGACAAATCTCCTGTAAGTAATGGAGATCTAAAAGTAAATGAATTAATTACTAATAAGATTAAAAGTATTACTCCCACTCTCCCAATCGTTTCTGAGGAAACTGTTGATTTTAAGGTAAAGAATACAGCTAAAATTTTTTGGTTGATAGATCCTATTGATGGAACAAAAGAATATATTGCTGGTAAAGATGAATATACTTTGAATGCAGCTTTAGTTATTAACACTGTGCCTATACTTGGTCTTGTTGGAGTACCAAAAAAAAATAGATTGTTTTACTCTTATGGACCTGGAGAAAGTTATTTAATTGAGGCGGGAAAAACAAAAAAGATAAATTGTGCCAAACAGCAACCTAGAGGTCAGATTGTTGCTTTATCGAGTGTGATAAAACCTTCGGATATAATATTAAATAAATTAAAAGAATATAAAGTGAATTCAATAGTTAAGATGGCAAGTTCTTATAAATTTTGTGTGATTGCCACAGGTGAATATGATATTTATGCAGCTAGGGAAAGAGCTAATGAATGGGATTATGCTGCTGGCCATGCGGTAGCGCAAAATGCTGGTGCAATAATTAAAACACTTGATGAAAAACCATTTTTATACGGCAAAGAAGATTATAAAAATCCAAGTTTGCTGATTAAAAGATCGGAAAATTTAGATGATTAAAACTGTAACTATAATTGTTTTATCTGTGACTTTTTTTGGCGTTTTGTTTTTCATTTTAGTGAGGAACGCTCTCAAAAGAAAACTAGATATTCTAGTAGAGGAAGAAAAAAAAAGAAATTCAGATAATCTTGATTAATTTATTGAATTCTTTTTTTTCTAAATCTAAAACTCTTTTTGATAATTCAAAACTAAATCCACCTCTGGCTAAAATGCCCATATCTTTTTTATAGAATAATTCACGGTTATCTTCTGGCCTTAAAGGGCCAATTCTTCTTCTTTTACATAATTTTAAAGCTGAAACAAAATCTGGCTCTATTTCGTCTTCTTTAATTTTCTCTATGCTCTGCTTTATATATTTATTATCTATACCCTTATTTCTTAAAGATTGATTTATTTTATTTAAGGAGTATCCCCTTTTTAAAAACATCCTTGCTTTTGAGTCAGAGTACATTTCATCATTTAAAATTTTATTATTTTCAAGATTAAGTACTATCTCATCAATGATTGCTGTAACATCTTTTTTTGATTGAGTTCCTTTTATTTTAGTAAGGTATTTTTTTAATAGATATACTTTTAATTGTTGTTTAGAGGGATTATATTTTTCTAAATATGAATATGCTAAGTCTCTTAGATTAGTAGTCAAATCTTCAAAATCACTTTTATTAACTGTGGGATTCATTTAGTTAATATACTATATTATTTTTAATGATAAATAATTTATTGTCTTTATTAACTTATGAAAATATTTACTTAGCCGCTAATTGGGGTGTAGTTCCTTTTTGGCTTTTGTTGATATTTTTTCCTCACTATCAAGTAACAAACTTTTTTGTACAATCAATAATCGCTCCGCTTCTATTGGCGACTGGTTATGTATATATGTCTTACTTGATTTTTTTAGATGGTAATATTTTTGGAGGTTTTGAATTATATAATGGATTAGATGGTTTATACTCCATGTTCTCAGATGAAGGTTTTTTACTTATTTTTTGGCTTCATTTTTTATCTATAAGTCTGTTTGCTGGTGCTTGGATTGTAAGAGATAGTAAAAAATATTTTATTCCAAAAATTATTACTATTCCTTCATTAATACTAACTTATTTTTCTGGCCCAATTGGTTTGGTTTTCTATTGGTTTATCAGAATTTTCTTTGCTAAAAAAATTAGCTTTAATGATTAAGCCTTTTGATTTTTATTTCGATTTTGTAAGTCCTTATTCATTTCTTGCTCACAAAGAAATTAGAAAAATTGAAAATAAAGAAAATATTAAGATTAGGTATAATCCCGTTCTTCTAGGTGGACTACACAACTTACATGGAATTAAAGCTCCAGCTTTCATACCTGCAAAAGCTAAACATATGATTAGAGATTGTAAGTTAATAGCCGAAAGGAAAAATATTAAATTTAAATTTAATTCATATTTTCCGATAAAAAGCTTAAATTTGATGAGAGGAGTTTTGGTAGCTGAGGAAGATAATATCAAGAATTTTTATATAGACAACATATTCAATACAATTTGGCAGGATGGTCTTAATATGAATGATGAAATTATAATTGAAAAAGTATTAAAAAACTTAAGTGTAAATCCAAAAACTTTTACCTTGAGATCAACTTCCTCTTTAATTAAAGATACGCTTAGAAAAAAAACTAATGAAGCGTATCAAAAAGGTATTTTTGGAGCACCTACATATGTTGTGAATAATAAAATTTTTTGGGGTCAAGATCGAATAGAATTTGCGTTAAATGAGGCTGGTAAGTAAATTATTTTTTTTCTTTAGTAACAATTTTAAAACCACTTTTCTTTAAAGCGTCGAACCCTCCGTCAACATGAGCTACATTTTTAAATCCCATATCCACTAAAGATTTTGTTGCCAGTGCTGATCTCCAGCCCAAAGCACAAAATAATACCATTTTGTTTATATTTTTAATTTTATTGCTTTTAAAATAAGAACTTTCAGGATCAAGCCAAAATTCTAACATTCCTCTTGGGATATGTTTTGAATTTTCGATAGTGCCCTCTTTCCAAAGCTCTCTTATATCCCTCACATCAATTAAAGTAATTTCTCTCTTATCATATAGCTCTTTCACTTCATTTGAGCTTAAGGTTTCAATGTTTTTTTGAGCTTCTGCAACTAAAGTTTGAGAAGATTTAATGTTCATAGCACTACATTATAAACTAATATATATAATTTTATACAATGAAAAAAATTGAGAATGTAAAAAAACCTAATTTTTTAAAAAAAATATTTGTAAAACTTTGTAGAATTGCTGGTTTTGAGATTGTTGATCAATCAAATTTATATTTACCAGTTTCCGAAAGGTTTGCTAATTCAAATCTTGCTAGTTTAGGAAAAAAAATTATTAATGTTCCTCTTGGAGAAACGAAAATTTCTAGACCAGTAAAATCTTTAGATATTATTATTAAAACCTGTACCTCAGTAAACTTGGTAACTCAAAGTAAAAATAGAGTATTTGAACAAGAAAAATCTGAGTACACTTTTAGATCGATCAATTCAATAACTAAAAGTCTTAATTATAATCAAGATTTATTAAAAAAAATTAAAACGAAAATTTATATAATTGATTATAACTCTAAACAAGAAGACTTAAAGAAAATTAGAAATATACTAAGTAATTCTAAAATTAATTTTGAAATTATAGACTTAAAACCCGATGAGCACAGTCAAATTAAAACGTTGAGCAAAGGTAACCCCGTAATTGAGGAAAATATGAAGGCCACCATGGCAAGTATTCATAGATCTTTGCTAATTGCTAAGGAAAAATGTGAAGACTTGATTTACTTTGTGGAGGACGATTACATTCATAAAAAAGAAAGTTTGTTTGAAATAGTTTCAACCTACGAAAAGATTTCTTCAGAACAAAATAAAGATTTGTTCATATGTCCAATTGACTATCCTTATTTATATAAAAAGTTTGATACTTCAAATATTTTTTTAGGAAATAAATATCATTGGAGATCAGTGGGTGAATCTCTTTTAACTTTTCTTACTAGTAAATCATTAATCAACAAATATTGGCAAGATTTAAAATTGATGAGTGAAATTGAGCACTCTCCTTTTGAAACCCCTTTGCACAAAATATATGAAAAAGAATTGTGTATCTCGCCTCTTCCTACTCTTGCAATTCACTGCACTAATGTAAATTCTATATTTGGTTTATCTCCAAATATAGATTGGAATAAACTATGGGAGGATAATGAAGTCTAAAAGTTTTTTATTAATTTTATTTTTAATTTTATTTACAAAAGTTGAAGCTTCAAAATATAGCCTTGAACAGAACTACATATCCCTTAAAGATTTTATTTTATTAAAATATGAAATATTCATTCAGCAAAATCTTAAAAATATATTGAAAGGTGGAGGAGTGATGAGTGTGAAATATCAAAAAATTTCTTATGACGTTGAAATTAATAAAAATGACAATATAATGATAAATATCGACGCTATAATGGATAAAAAAAGATACTCCGCAAAAAAATATTTTCCAAACCTTAAAGATTGCAATCAGATAAGAAATAAAATTTTTACTAACAAATATGGTTACTCTCTATTTTCACAAAAATTTAATAATCTAATAAGTGAGGATAGTTTAGCTCAGTCAATTAATGAAAATATTTTAAATATTTCCTCACTAGATGATGAATTTAGAAATAAAATCTTAGAGGATACAAATATTAAAATAAATATTTTTCATCCAATTATCGAGAGGAATATAAGCTGCTCAGGGAAAATAATTAAAACGGAGTTAGATTAAAAAGGCCCGTTATATCGGGCCTTTTTTATAAATATCTTAATCTCTTATCGAGTAAGCTGTAACACCAACTTCAGCTTTATCTGTGCCTAATTTTTCAGCTGCTTTACTAATTCTTAATCCTATAGTTGATTTAAGAGCTGTAAATGTAACCCAAGATAAGACAAAGCTAAAGATACAAACTGAGGCAGTTCCAATAAATTGTGTTCCAAAAGATGTATCTGAATTGGTTAATGGAACTACTAACGTTCCAAAAATTCCAGCAAACATATGAACTGGTATTGCGCCAACTACATCATCTAAGCCATAACTTTCTAACATTTTTGTTCCAAAGTACATTATAATTGCTCCAACAGATCCAATGATCATTGCAGTAATTGGTCCTGGCGTTAGAGGTTCTGCTGTAATAGCAACAAGACCAGCTAAGGCTCCATTCAACATCATAACGATGTCAGTTTTGCCGCCGATTAATCTCGTCAATGCTGCTCCAGTAAAAGTTCCTGCTGCGCCAGCTAAATGGGTATTTACTGCAATTTTCGAAATTGCATTAACATCATCAAAAGTTCCCATTGCCAATTGGCTAAAACCATTAAATCCAAACCAACCAAACCAAAGTAAAAATGTTCCTAAGGTAACCAGTGGAATACTTGATGCTGCGAAAGGTTGCATGGATCTCTTTTCACCTTTTCTCCCAAATCTTCCTTCACGAGCACCTAAGACTATAACTCCAGCAAGTGCTGCTGCACCTCCGCATCCATGGACTAAAGTTGATCCAGCAAAATCTGAGAATCCGCCGCTAGCTAACCAGCCACCTCCCCATTGCCAACCCATTGAAATCGGATAAATAACCCCTGCCATGATTGCTGAGAAAATAAAGAATGGCCAGATTTTAATTCTCTCTGCTACTGCTCCAGATACGATTGAAGCTGTTGCACACACGAACATCGTTTGAAAGAACCAGTCTGAATAGCCTGAATAACCTGTTTCAGCGTCAGAAGAGTCCGTCCAAATTGTAAATGAACCTACGTAACCACCTTCAGGCACCCCATAAGCTAAATTATAGCCAACCAGAAAGAATATGAGTGAGCATATAGCGAATTTACCTATATTTTTCGCGGCAATTGTCGACACACTTTTTGTGGTCACTAATCCACTCTCAAGCATACAGAAACCTGCCGCCATGAAAGCAACTAGTACTCCGCCCAAATAAAATCCTAGTGAGTTAAAAATATATTGTCCCTCTTGAGACATTGTAGTTTCTGCAAAGCTTTGAGAGCTAATTATTAAAGCAGAAATACAACCTAATAAAATGAAAGTTAATTTTTTCATGTTTCCCCCTTTTTTTTTGATGTCTTGATATCAAATTCCAGAGATTTGAAGCATGAATTTAATGCATACGAGGTTTGTAAAATAAATAAGGCCTGGACGGGGGAACCGAACCAGGCCTTATAATTTTCCCAACTAACGAGGGAGGGATTTTTATTTAGTCTCTTATACCGTAAGCTATTACACCAACTTCTGCTTTGTCAGTTCCTAGTCTTTCAGCTTCTTTGCTTATTCTTAATCCAATTGTATTTTTGATAATTTGGAAAACAATAAACGAGACTACGAATACGAATATAACTACTGAGATAGTTCCTAGGAATTGTGCTCCGAAAGTAACATCTCCATTAGTTAAAGGCACTGCTAATGTACCCCATACTCCAGCTACTAAGTGTGCTGGTATTGCACCCACTACGTCATCGATTTTCAATTTGAACAATAGTTTTGTAGAGAAGTACATTAATACTCCTGCTATTGCACCAATGAAGATTGCAGCTAAAGGACTTGGTGTTAATGGCTCTGCAGTGATACCAACTAATCCAGCTATTGCACCGTTTAGCATCATTACCACGTCAGTTTTTCCACCAATTAATCTAGATACAGTTGCGGCAGCTAATACACCACCACCTGCAGCTAAGTTCGTATTGATATAAATTGTTGCTACTGAAGACACGTCTTCAAGTGTTCCAGCGGCTAATTGCGATCCACCATTAAAACCGAACCAACCTAACCAAAGTATAAATACTCCTAAGGTTGCTAATGGAATAGATGATGCCGCAAAAGGCGCCATAGGCTTAGCTTCTCCTTTACTTGAGAATCTGCCTGATCTAGCACCAAGTACAATGGCACCAGCTAAAGCAGCGGCTCCTCCAGCAGCATGTACTAATGTAGACCCAGCAAAATCAGAGAATCCAGCTACAGATAACCATCCGCCACCCCACTGCCAACCCATTGAAATTGGATAGATAATTCCAGTTAAAATAGCGGCAAATAAGAAAAATGGCCAGATCTTAATTCTTTCAGCTAAAGTACCAGATACGATTGACATTGTAGTGGCACAAAACACCATTTGGAAAAACCAATCAGATCCGTCTGAATACCCTGTTTCAAGTTTAGACGCATCACTCCATGGCGTAAATGTACCGATATATCCACCTTCTGGTATACCGTAAGCTAAATTATAACCAACCAACCAGAACATTACTCCAGCGATTGAATAAAGACCTATATTTTTCGCACAGATTGCTGATACAGACTTTGATGTTACTAGACCTGACTCTAACATTGCAAAACCTGCGGCCATCCACATGACCAAGAAACCTGACATCAAAAATAATATAGTATTAAATATGTATTGTACTTCTGCAGACACTGTAGTTTCGGCGTAACCTAAACTAGCAAAACCAAAGTAAATGGCTGTACCTGCTAAAAAGTAACCAATGTATTTTTTCATAAGTTCTCCCTTGTTGAAGGCCTTATAGAATTTATAAATTTGAATTAGTAATGATTTGTCTTAATTTGAGCTATGCATTTTTTGCAAGCAGTTAGCCCTTATTTGATATTATCAAATAAGGGCTAAATAAACGTTTATCGATTAAACATTTCTTTTAAGCTTTTAGCAGGTAAAAACTTTACTTTTTGTGATGCAGCGATTTGAATTGACTCACCAGTTCTAGGATTTCTTCCTACTCTAGCTTTTCTTTTTGCCACTTTATAAGTACCAAAACCAGCTATCTTTACAGTATCGTCATTTTTCAAAGCATCTAAAATAATAGTCGTTATTGAGTCAAAAGTTCTCTCAGCATCAGCTTTACTCTGACCCAAAGTTGACGATATTTTCGCTACTAGTTGTTTTTTATTCATTTTATGCCCCTTTATTGGTTGTTTTATAATCTGCAGAAAAACCTAATAAAATCAATGTTTTTTTGGTGTTTCACGTAAATGTTAACACAATATATTGTGTCTCAAAAAGTGTTGATTTTATTGACTTTTTTAGCTTAAAAAATTGGCTTAAAACAAGCCTAAATCTTTCAGGTCGTTAAATGTTGTGAAAAACATTAGAGAAAGTAGTAAAAATAACCCGATTCGGAAAAAACCTTCTTGCGTTCTTTGAGTTAAAGGACGACCTAAAATCTTCTCAAAAGCGTAAAACATTAGATGCCCGCCGTCTAGCATTGGTATTGGTAAAAGATTTATAAACCCTAAGCTTATAGAAATATAAGCCATAATACTTAAAAAGGCGACAATTCCAAACTTTGCAACCTGTCCAGTTATTTTAGCAATTTTAATTGGACCTCCTAATTGAGAGGTGTCCCCTGTTCCTTTAAACATAGAAATTACAAATTCCCATGATGCTTGGATAACAAACCAAGTTTCTTTAACTGCATAATATAATGCTGTAGCTGGGCCCAATTTCTGCTTATTTATCTCTTCATTTAAAGGTGCAACTTTTATTCCAATAATTTTCTTGTTAATTTGATTTCCAAGCGAGTCTTCTCCCTCAATAAATTTTGGCCTAACTTTTAAAGTTATTTCATTACCGTTTCTTAAAACCTTTATATCAATAGTTTCTGAGGATGAGGCATTTATAAAAGTAGCAACCTCCATAATACTTTTAACTTCTCTTTGATTTATCGATTGGATGACATCACCTGATTTAATGCCCGCAACATAAGCAGGACTTTCAGACTGAACTTCTTGGATTTGTGCAGGCGTAAAATCCTTACCTGCGAACATATAGATAAAAGCAAAAATCACTATGGCAAGTAAAAAATTAGCAAAAGGTCCTGCGGCTACAATTAAGGACCTTTGATAGAGTGGTTTTACAACAAATAGTTTTTTTCTATCTCCTTCATCATACTCTTTTAAAAGTTCTTCTTGCTCTGCTTGACTAAAAACATTTCTATCTCCAAAAAATTTTACGTATCCACCTAAGGGTATTGCGCAAAATTTCCACCTGGTACCTGAATTATCGTTAAAACCAAATATCTCTTTACCAAAACCTATAGAAAAGTCTGTCACACCAACACCGTATTTTTTTGCAAAATAATAGTGTCCATATTCATGTATAAAAACAACAACAGTTAATAGAATTATAAACGGGATTATAAAAGAAATTAAAATTTCCATTCATTAACCTTTGTAAATATAAAGTTTCTAAAAGCCGTCAATCTTGCATTATTCTTTAAAGATGAGGGATAAACAAAATGTGTTTCGGTAGGTTTACCTGTTTCCTCAGGTAAAACTTTAGTTATATTGCTTACGTTATGAGCAATATAATCTGGTAAAGCGGCTAAACCAACTCCACTTTGCACTGCTAATAATAATCCATAAACACTATTAACTTTCATAATTGATTTTCTTTTTTTACCATCTTTAACACCATGTTTTAAAACCCAGTCAGGATTATAAACTGGAGATGGAGCTCCTTTTCCGTAAGTAATAAATTTATGTTTATCTAAATCCTTTAAAGTTTTTGGATATCCATTTTTTTGCAAGTAATCATTTGAACCGTAAATATGATAATTAAAATCAACAAACTTTTTTTGAATTAAATTTAATTGTTTTGGTCTTCTCATTCTTATCGCTACATCTGCCTCTCGAGTACTTAAATCAAGCTCTTTATCATCAAAAATTAATTCAATTTCAATACCTGGATGTAAATCCATAAATTCTTTAATTCTAGGTGTAAGCCAAGTAGTACCAAAACTTACTACTGTGGTAACTGTAAGTTTTCCATTTAGCTTATCTTTGTGTCCACTAAGATTAGATTCAACATCTTTTAACTTTGAAATGATCTCATGTGCTGATTTGTAGAGGTATTCACCATTTTCAGTCAAAACCAAACCTCTTGCATGTCTTTCAAAAAGTTGAACTTTTAAATCGCTCTCTAATGCTTGAATTTGGCGGCTTATAGCTGACTGGCTTAAATTTAATATAGTAGAGGCTTTGGTAAAACTGGAGGCCTCAGCAACAGTATGAAAAATTTTTAATTTATCCCAATCCATAAATAAGTTTAATTATAAGTTATTTCTTTGGATTTACTATAGCTCTTCCAAAAAACTCACCTTTTAGAAGTTTAGGGTAAGTTTCTAAAAGTTCAGAAAATGAGAGCTCTTTGGTAAAGGATTGAACTTTAGAAAAATCTATTAACTTAGCTGCTTCTCCCCAAACGAATTCTCTTCGTTTTATTGATGATCCTGACGAATCAATTCCCCACAATTTAACTCCTCTTATAATAAATGGCATAACATTTGTGTTAATTTTGATACCACCAGCATTTCCACAAGCGGCTACTATTCCGCCAGGTTTTGTTTGGGCAAAAATTTTAGTTAAAGCCGCTCCTCCAACTGTATCCACTACTCCGTCCCACACTCCTTTTTCTAGTAATTTGCTTTCGCCTTCAAACTCTTTTCTACTGATAATATTTTTTGCTCCTAAATCTTTTAAGTAATCGTTCTTATCTTTTTTGCCTGTAACAGCATGAACATCATATCCCATCTTTGATAAGATCATTACCGCAATACTTCCAACACCTCCTGTTGCACCAGTAACTAAAACATCTTTTACTTTTTCACCTAATAACAATTCTTCTTTCGCTTTTACAGCAAACGAACAAAGCAAAGCTGTAAAACCAGCAGTGCCTAACATCATAGCTTTATGTGTGTCTAATTCTTTTGGTATCTTAATTAAAAAATTTGAGTCAACTTTTGCGTATTGAGAGAAGCCCCCAAAATATGCTTCTCCTACTCTAAATCCTGTAAGAATTACTTTATCATCTTGCTTAAATTTAGCATCTTCACTCTCTACAACTGTTCCTGAGAAATCTATTCCCGGAACAAAAGGAAATTTTCTCACGATCTTTCCTCCATCATTTAAAATCAGAGCGTCTTTATAATTTAAGCTTGAATAGTCAACTTTAACCAATACATTTCCATCTTTTAATTGGGTTTTGTCTATTTCTTTAATTTCTCTTGTGAATTTTTCGTTTTGATTGTCAATAACAATAGCTTTGAATTTATCTGACATCTATTTTCCAATATATTTTAGGTATCTATTTTGAATACTTAAATCTTCTTTAAAAGAACCTAAAAAATAATTAGTAACAGTTGTTGCTTTCTCTTTTTTTATTCCTCGCATAGTCATGCATTGATGTGCTGCATCAATTGTAACTGCTACACCCTTTGCATCTAGAGCGCTCATAAGCGTTTTTGCAATTTGCATTGTCAATCTCTCTTGTGTTTGCAGTCGTTTAGAAAAAATTTCAACTGTTCTAGCTAATTTGCTCAGACCCACAACTTTTTTATTTGGAATATAAGAAACATGCGCAACACCTATTATTGGGGCCATGTGATGCTCACAATGACTTTCTAAAGTTATATTTTTTTCAATTACCATATCATCGTAACCTTCAACGTCACCGAAAGTCTTAGATAAATCTTCTTCTGCATTTTGATGATAGCCTTTAAAATACTCTTTAAATGCTTTCACTACTCTCTTTGGAGTCTCTTGTAAGCCTTCTCTGCTTGGATCTTCGCCAATCCAAGTTAATAATTTTTTTATCGCCTCTTCAGCCTCTTTATCACTGACTTGAGGTTTATTTGATGTTTGATTATTGATGTCTTTAACTAATTTCATACTATGATGTTTCTATAGGACATAGTTAATTATTGCAAATTGCTATTTTGTCTTTTTTTCACTATTTTACTGTAATGTTTAAAAAAAGAGAAAATGTATTTGAAGTTGAGGAAGGAAAATTTCTCTCTCCAAAATTTGACAACAATGGTCTAATTCCTGTGACCACTACAGATAGTAGTTCTGGAGAACTTTTGATGCACGGATACATGAATGCAGAGGCATTAAAAAAAACTATTGAGACGAAAGAAGCTTTTTATTGGAGTAGATCAAAAAAAGCTTTATGGCATAAAGGTAAAACAAGTGGATTTGTTCAAAAAGTAATAGATTTAAGAATTGACGATGATCAAGATGCTTTATGGATGTCGGTAGATATTGGAAATGGTGCGAGTTGCCATGTCGGATACAAGTCTTGTTTTTATCGATCAATACCTTTAGGGCCAATTAAAAACGCTGAAGAAATTGAGCTAGATTTCAAGGAAAATAAAAAAAAATTTGATCCTGATGAAGTTTATAAAGGTCAGCCTAATCCTACAAAATTATAAATATGAAAGTTTTAAGTCCCTTCGGTCCTAAAATTACAACTTTACTATTTACGATATTTTTAAGTACTAGCCTCATGGCCGCTGGCAGCGACAGTAGCAGTGGTAGCGACAGTAGCAGTGGTAATGAGACCTCAAAAATGTCATTATATGAAGATGCTGTGAAATTAGTAAAAAGAGCTGGTAAGCTTGAGAAAAAAGAAAAGTTAGATAAAGCTAAGAAGCTCTACGCACAAGCTTTCTCTAAATTAGAAAAGGCTTATAAATCAGATAAAAAAAATCCAGATATTTTAAATTATATGGGATTTACAACTAGAAAAGTTGGAAATTTTGACCAGGCTGAAAAATTTTACTTAGAAGGTTTAAAAATTAAACCAAATCACAATGGTATTAATGAATATTTAGGTGAACTTTACGTCCAGACAAATCGAATAGATAAAGCTAACGAAAGATTAGCAGTTCTTAAAAATTGCAATTGTGATGAGTATAATGAGCTTGAGTTGATTATTAAAAATAAGGGCGTTAAAGTTTATTAAGACAAGTCTAAAGCAAATTTCTTTAATTTTTCGATCGGAATAAGTTCTAATGTTTTGACATTAGTTTTTTTTAAGTAAACTTGACAAGCAGCTCCTTCTTTAATTGCTCTTGAATACCATGTAGCACACACGCACCATGAATCTCCATCTTTTAAACCAGGGAAACCAAATTCAGGATGAGGTGTAATTAAGTCATTACCAACTTTTTTAGACCATTGTAAAAATTCATCAGTTACTTTTGCACACACGGTGTGTACTCCTCTATCATTTTTATCCGTATTGCAACATCCGTCTCTAAACCATCCAGTTAAAGGATCATTAGAACATGGTTCAAGAGGTTCCCCAAAAACATTTTTTTGTATTTCATCACTCATTTACTAAATACGTTTGCAATTTTTCTGTCAATTTCCAAATTAAAAGAAAAAGATCTTCTCTCACCTTTAGTTTTAAATGGATACACTGTGTGCATTAAATAGTGAGGAAACAATATCATATCACCCACTTTTGGTTGATGATTAAAAATACACTCACTCATTAGCATTTTGCTTCCATTTATAAAGTCTATTGATCCGTCAGTTTTGCTATTTTTTT
>CACBTF010000003.1 GCA_902542165.1 uncultured Pelagibacteraceae bacterium | reverse complement strand
TGACTTTGCCAAAAAATATAATTTGCCCATTATAAAAGTAGTTTCAAATGGAAGTGATGAGCCATTAATTGAAGCTTATAAGGGGATGGGTAAAATCATTAATTCGGATTTTTTAAATGGTTTAGATATTAATGAGGCTAAAAATAAAATAATCAGTGAAATAGAAAAACTTAACATTGGAAGAAAAAAGACTTTATTCAGACTAAAAGACTGGGGTATTTCAAGACAGAGATATTGGGGTTGTCCAATACCAATGATATATTTAGAGGACGGAAGTGTTGTCCCAGTTGACAAAAGTGAGCTACCAATAGTTTTACCGGATGACATTGACCTAAATTCTCATGGTAATCCTCTTGAAAATCACCCTAAATGGAAAAACACTATTCAAAAATCAAGCGGAAAAAAAGCGGTGCGTGAAACAGATACACTTGATACATTCGTAGACTCTTCTTGGTATTTTCTAAGATTTTGCTCACCAAATTACTCTACTTCACCATTTGACCAAAAAAAAATTGATTACTGGATGCCAGTCGACCAATACATAGGTGGAATTGAACATGCAATATTACACTTACTTTATTCAAGATTTTTTACAAAAGGGATAAAAAAATGCAATAAAGATTTTAAACTTACTGAACCTTTTAAAAACTTATTCACTCAAGGTATGGTTTGTCATGAGTCCTACAAAGATGGAAAGGGAAATTGGCTTTACCCTGATGAAGTTGAAAAAATAAATAGTGAAAATTATATAAGAAAATCTGACAAAAGCCGTGTTACAGTTGGTCCACCTGAGTCAATGTCTAAGTCAAAAAAAAATACTATAGACCCAGAGGTAATGATTAAGCAATACGGTGCGGATGCCGTTAGATGGTTTATTTTATCAGATAGTCCGCCTGATAAAGATATACAATGGTCCAGTACTGGTGTGGACTCAGCAAATAAATTTTTACAAAAAATTTGGAATCTTAATTACGCGATCTTTAAAAGAAAAAACAAAACACGAAACAAAGATAATGAAAAAAAACTTTCTTCACAGATAAATGAGTTTGTCATTAAAATTGATGAGTCTATTAACGATTTTAGATTTAATGTATCTATAGCTTATTTTTATCAAATTTATAAAATTTTGAAAGATGCCATAGAATTAGAAGTAAGTAACGAGGTGCTAAAAGAAAGTATTATAAAGATTATGAAATTGATGACGCCATTTACACCTCATCTAGCTTTTGAATGCTTAGAATTATTTAATTGTAATACAACTGATAAATGGCCAATAATTGATAAAAAAATGTCTCAATGAATATAAAATTGGCTGTACAAATTAACGGTAAAACAAGAGATGTAATTTCAGTTCAAAAAGATCTTGATCAAAAAGACATCAATATTTTTATATTAAAACAATCAAAAGCTAAAAAATATTTAGAGAATAATGAAATTTTAAAAACAATATTTGTTAAAAATAAAATTATTAATTACATAGTAAAAAATGTTTAAATTTTTTAAGTATTACGCATCTATATTTGCTTTATTAATATTAACAATTAGTTGTGGTTATAAAGTTTTAGATAAATCACAACTTTTTAATTTCAAATTAGAAAGCTTTGATACTGAAGGGGACAACAAATTAAATTTCTTAATAAAAAATAATCTTCAAAAGGTATTTAAAAATAATGAAGGAAACGAGAGAATTTGAAAACTTCTAAAGAGAAGGGAATAAAAGAAAAAAATGATAGTAACCAAATTACAAAATATCAAATTAAAGTTAATACCTCAGTTATAATTAATAACCTAATATCTGGAACAAAGCGAAACTTAAACTTTTCAGTCGATGGAAGCTATGATGTATCAAATAACCATTCTACAACAATTAACAATCAAAATAATCTAGAAAAAAACTTAGCCAAGGAAATTGCAGATTTAATCATTAAAGAATTAATTTTAAAAAATAATGATAATTAAAAGCTACATATTTGAAAATGAACCAGAGAAAATTGCTCATTACAATTCAATTTTATTTTACGGAATAAACTTAGGACTAAAAAAATTTTTTTAAAGATACAATTAAAGTTTTAAATAAAAATAATTTAGTTTTAAATTTTACTCAGGATGAGATTATAAGTAATAATGAGTTAATTCTAAAAGAGTTAAATAATACATCATTATTTGAAGAAAAAAAAATTATAATGATTGATCAAGCAACTGACAAAAGTTTTACTACATTACACTCATCTATGGAAAAAATTAAAGAGAACCAGCTAATAATTTTTTCAGAAAATTTAGATAGAAAATCTAAACTGAGAAATTTTTATGAAAAGGCAAAAAACTTTGCATCTGTTGCATGTTACGAGGATAATGAAATTACGCTTAAGAAAATAATAATAACAAAATTGAAAGATTTTAAAGGTCTCAACGCTAATAATATAAATATGATTTTAGATAATTGTGGATTAGATAGAGTAAAACTTAATAATGAATTAAATAAAATTCTATCTCTATTTGAGGACAAAATTATTAATCAAAGTAAATTGGAAGAATTGCTTG
Source organism: uncultured Pelagibacteraceae bacterium (assembly GCA_902542165.1). Classification (GTDB taxonomy): domain Bacteria; phylum Pseudomonadota; class Alphaproteobacteria; order Pelagibacterales; family Pelagibacteraceae; genus Pelagilacustribacter. The sequence goes on along the minus strand of CACBTF010000003.1, from coordinate 46,412 downwards.
ACGATAAGATAAATGAAGATTTTAATCTTCTTAAAGAAGAGGCTCTAAATGGTAATAAAATCAAAACAAATAAGCTTTTAAATGAAACTTTTTTTTGAGACAGAAAAAAATATTTTATATTTAAATCTTATAAATCAAAGATTAAATCGATTAAATGAAGTGGTAAAAAAAGCCAAAAACTTAAATATCGAGCAAGCCGTAACTAGTTTAAAACCTCCGATTTTTTGGAAAGATAAGAATAATTTTATGTTACAAGCAAAAAAATGGAACTCAACAAAAATAAATGAAATTCTGAAAAAAACTTACCATTTAGAATTAATGATAAAATCCAACAGTTCAGTGAGTAAAAACATACTCATTAAAAAGTTAATTCTAGATATTTGTGAAAGTGCTAATTCTTAGTTAGTAAATCTGATAAAAGTTCAAACTGATCTAAATCTTTATACTCAATTACAATTTTACCTGAATTATTCTTTTTATTTAAAATATTTACTTTAAGGCCTAAAATTTTTTCAATTTTTTCTTGCGCTCTCAAAATATTTGAATCGATCTTCTTATCTTTAAAATTAGTTTTTTTATTTCTAGTCAAATATTCTACTTTTCTTGCACTGTAATTTTTAGCAACAATTTCCTCAGCAATGGATGACGCATTAGTTATTCCAATTAAAGGTCTCGCTTGTCCAGACGTTAGTGTACCCTCCTCAAGCATAGAAATTACATCATTAGGCAAAGTTAATAGTCTTAAAGTATTGCTTATATGACTTCTGCTTTTCGACATTAGCTTAGATATGCTTTCATGATCATATTTGAACTCTTCATTTAATCTTTTATAACCACGAGCTTCCTCTACAGGATTTAAATCATCTCTTTGAATATTTTCTACGATAGCAACTTCTAAGGACTCTACATCGCTTAAATCTAAAATTCTAACTGGAATTTCATGAAGTCCAGCTCTCTGAGCGGCAATCCATCTTCTTTCTCCAGCTACTATTTCATATTTACCATTTTCACTTTTGATTGGACGAACAGCTATAGGTTGAATTATCCCATTTTTTTTAATGGAGTTAACCAATTCTTCAAGCTTTTCCTCACTAAAATGCTGTCTTGGTTGATAGGGATTACGACTTAAATCACTTATCGATACACTATTAGCAACGTTTGCGTTTTGTTGTTTATCTTTAGGTTTTTCGTCTCCAAATAAAGCTGACAGACCTCGACCTAATCCCTTTTTTTTTCCACTCATGCAGCACTCTCTTTTTTTTTATTTTTAAATTCTTCAGCTAATTTGAAATATGATTTGCTTCCAACACAACTTTTATCATAAATAACACAAGGTAACCCATGTGAAGGTGCTTCGGTCAATCTTACATTTCTTTGAATGACTGTTTTGTAAACTTTATCTTTAAAATAATTTCTTGCTTCTCTATCAACTTCTGATGAAAGTTTATTTCTTTTATCAAACATAGTTAAAAGTATTCCTCTTATAGAAAGTGTTGGATTTAGGTTTTCTTTTATTCTATCTATTGTTTTTACTAACTGTGTAATTCCTTCCAAGGCAAAGAACTCTGTTTGTAAAGGAACTAGTAATTCGTCTGAGGCTACTAAAGACATAATAGTGAGCAAGCTTAAAGAAGGAGGGCAATCTATAAATATATTGTCATACTTTTTTAATATGCCTGACATTTCTGAAAATAATATTTCTTTTAATACAAATGCTCTCTTAGAGTCACTAGCAGTTTCAACTTCTAAACCTGACAGATTTACATGTGATCCTATGATATCTAAATTTTGTATGTTTGTTTTTTGTATTACCTGACCAAGACTAATTTTTTTTATTAATAAATTATAAATATTTTTTTCTTCATCATTATTACTTTTGCCGAATCCTGTTGTAGCGTTTCCTTGTGGATCTAAATCAATAACAAGATTTGTTAGACCCATAATGGACAGTGAAGCAGCCAAATTTATTACCGTTGTTGTTTTCCCTACTCCACCCTTTTGATTTATCACTGAAATAGTTGTCGTCATTTTTTAAAGTCGACTATAATTATTTTAGATTTTTCATTTGTAATGCTATTTTCAAGTTTATAATCGTATTTTTCCTTATTGAAAGCTTTTTTTAGATCTCCCTGTGCGTTTTGACCTTTTAGAATTATTAATTTATGAGAATTTTTAGCGATTTCACGTGAAACTTGTATTATTGACTCTAATTTCTTAAAAGCTCTACTCACTATGTAATCCGTATCGATAGATTCATTGTAAATATTACCACAGATTTCTATATTAAGAGATAATCTATCACTTATATTCCTTAAAAAAGCTCTTTTTACAGGTGATTTTTCATATAATTTCACGTGAAAGTTCTTATTTTTGTTAAACAAAGCTAAAATCAAACCTGGAAAACCAGCCCCAGAGCCTAAATCTGACAAAGACCCTTTCGAAAAATCGATAAATTTTACTATTTGGGCTGAGTCAAGGATATGTCGATGCCAAATAACGGTTTCAGTGTTTTTAGAGATAAAATTATGCTTTTTATTGGCCTTTAGCAATTCATTTTTAAATATTTTAAGGTCAGATATATTCTTAGAACTGAAACTAAGTTGATTTAGGAGAATATTTATTACTTCATTGTCCTGCATTAAGCAGTAGCTTTAAATTTCAGCTTTTTGATATGAGATAATAAGATAATTATGGCTGCTGGAGTGATACCGTCTATTCTGATAGCCTGTCCTAACGTTTTAGGCCTTATAGAAATTAGCTTCGACTTAACCTCATTAGATAAACCACTTAAATTTTCATAATTTAAATCTTTAGGTATGATAACTGACTCATCTTTCTTAAAAGATTTGATATCTCGCTCCTGTCTCTTAAGATAACCCATATAGTGAGCATCTGTTACAACCTGCTTTTCTATAGAGGCTGGAAATAGTGGAATGTCCCTAAATATTTGCCTTATTTTTGCCATATTTACTTTTCGTTGACCCATAACTTCTAGACATGATCTTTTGACCCCATCCATAGCAATTTTAATATCGTATTTTTTTGCTTCATTAGGAGTTAAGAATTTCGATTCTAAAAAATTATTTAGAGCATAAATATTTTTTCTCTTTTCTGTAAATATTTTTTTTCTTTCAAGTCCAACTAAATTTAAATGTAAACCTAGATCTGTTAATCTCTGATCTGCATTATCAGCTCTTAAAGTTAATCTATATTCTGCTCTAGAGGTAAACATACGATAAGGTTCCGTAACACCTTTAGTTATTAAATCATCAATCATCACACCAATGTAAGAAGTTGATCTATCTAAAATAAATTCAGATTTATTTTTGATTTTTAAAGCTGCATTTGCGCCAGCTACTAACCCTTGAGCAGCAGCTTCCTCATAACCAGTAGTACCGTTAATTTGTCCTGCTAAAAATAATGACTTAATTTTTTTGGTTTCTAAAGTGGCATTAAGCTCTCTTGGGTCTACATAATCGTATTCTATAGCATACCCTGCTCTTTTCATCTTAACCTGCTCTAAACCCTTGATTTTAGCTAATATTTTAAGCTGAATCTCTTCTGGAAGGGAAGTAGATATACCATTTGGGTAAATAGTATTGTCCTTTAATCCCTCGGGTTCAAGAAAGATTTGATGCTGTTGTTTCTCTTTGAACTTGAAAATTTTATCTTCAATAGAGGGACAATAACGAGGTCCAACACCTTTAATGTTTCCTGAATACATTGCACTTCTTGAAATATTGTCACTAATAATTTTGTGGACTTCGTTATTAGTATAAGTCATCCCACATTTGATTTGTTTGTTATCAATTTTGTTTGTAAGGAAAGAAAAGTAATAATGATCATCATCTGCTGGCTGCATTTCTAGTTCGTCATAATTAATTGTGCTGCCATCTAGTCTTGGTGGAGTTCCTGTCTTTAATCTTCCTATTTGCATTTTAAATTTAGCTAATTGTTCACTTAAACCTGTAGACGGTTTCTCATCGTACCTACCTGCTGGTATTTGAGTTTCGCCTATATGTATTAATCCATTAAGAAAGGTGCCAGTAGTTAATACAAGTTCCTTAGTCCTCACTTCTTTTCCGCTTTGACATACAAAACCTATAATTTTATCTCCCTTAAATAAAAATTTAATAACTGGATCTGCAATTACCTCCAAGTTTTTGTAATTTAGTAAAATCTTTTGCATATGCTCTTTGTAGAGAGCTCTATCTGACTGAGTACGTGGTCCCTGCACTGCTGGACCTCTACTTCTATTCAATAATCTAAATTGGATACCTGATTTATCCGCTACAACACCCATTACACCGTCTAAAGCATCTATTTCTCTCACAAGATGCCCTTTTCCAAGTCCTCCGATAGCAGGATTACACGACATCTCACCAATAGTCTCTATTTTATGTGTAAAAAGGGCAGTATTTACGCCCATTCTAGCGGATGCTGCTGCTGCCTCACATCCAGCGTGTCCACCCCCTATTACTACAACATCATAGCTTTGTTTATTCATAAAATGAATGTAACGCGGTATATCAGGAATACAAGAGGTATTTTATTTACCTATACAAAAGTCTTTAAATATAGATCCAAGGATTTCCTCGACATCAACCTTACCAACAATACTTCCAAGATGTTGTGTAGCCATTCTTAGGTCTTCTGCAGCAAGTTCAAGGTCTTTGGTTGGATCTTTCTTAAGAAACTTTTCTATCTCTTTTAGACATTCTTTAAGCTTAATTCTATGCCTTTCTCTCGTAATTAAAGCACTATTATTGGATGTGAATTTTTTACTCAGCTTCGCTTTAACTAAATTTATCAATTTATCGATATTATTATTATTTTTTACTGAAGCTAAAACAGTATCAACATCAAATTTATGATTTTGCTTATCTGAAACATCTGATTTATTTAAGAGAATTATAGTATCTTTATTAATCATACTCTGTATTTCTTTATTAATTTTTTTAGATGAATTGTCTATTACTACAATATTTAAATCTGCTTCTTTTGATTTGCCTAAAGCTAAAGAAATACCTTTTTTTTCAACCTCATTTTTAGCTTCTCTTATACCAGCGGTATCAGCTAAAATTACGGGATAGCCATCTAAATTTAAATAGGTTTCTATAACATCTCTTGTTGTACCGGCTTCATCTGAAACAATTGCAACTTCTCTTTTTGAAAGCAAGTTCAACAAAGATGATTTACCTGCGTTTACCTCTCCTGTAATTGAAACTCTAAACCCATCCCTAATTTTTTCTCCAACTTTATTATCTTCAATAATTTTAGATATTTCTGAATGAATATCTTTAATTGAATTGTGAGCATCTTTTAAAACCTTTTCAGGTAAATCTTCCTCGCCAAAATCTATTTTAGCTTCTATAAAAGCCAGAGATTTTATTATTTTTTCTCTTAAATCATTATAGTAATTTGAAGCATTACCTTGAACTAGTTTAACAGCTTGATCTCTCTGAAGTTCTGTTTCTGCGTGAATTAAATCACCTATACTTTCAGCTTTTAAAAGATCAATTTTATCATTTTGAAAAGCTATCTTTGTAAATTCACCTGGTTTAGCTAATCTGCAATTATCTTGTTCTGATAGTGCCTTTAACAAAGCATTGATAACAGCATTACTTCCATGGACCTGAAACTCAGCTAAATCATCACCAGTATAACTATTAGGCCCGGGAAACCACAATAATAGAGCCTCTGGGTCTATGACTTTATCGTTTTTTGGATCATAAAATTTACAGTAATTCACTTCATTTGAACTAATTTCTTTTAGTTTAGTTAAATTTTTACAAACTTTAAGAGTGTCTTTACCTGAGACTCTAACGATAGCTATTCCTGACGGACCTCTGCCTGATGAAAGCGCGTAAATATTCATTGAATTAAATTGATAAACCTTGATTAGAAATAAATTTGCTTATTTTTTTAAGAGTATCATTTTTCGAAATATTTTTCAAAATTGTTTCTTTAAATGGATCTAATAATTTATTTTGTTTAAAGAAATTATGAGTTAGATCAATTCCTATACCAGTAATAATATTCTCGGATTTTCTATTACTTGTAAATTCTTCTAGGGCAGGAGTGCTTTTTAAAGACATGCCTAATTCTGTATAATATTTAAAAATCTTTTGTAATTTATTAATATCTCTTAATACAAGATTAAAACCTTGACCTGCTACAGGATGAACAGTGTGTAATCCCTCACCTAGAATAAGAATATCATTTTTATAATAAGTTCTTTTTAAATTTAACATCAGCGGATAAGATTGCTGATTTGAAATCTGTATTTTATTTATCTTTAAAACTTTAGAAATTTTAGATTTAATAATAGAATTAATATCTTTTGTCGGAAAATCTTTATTTACGCTCCACACAAAAGAAAAATTATTTTTTGAGAAAGGAAGTATAGCTAAGGGCCCTTCTTTTAAAAAATATTGGGCAGTATTCAAATTTTTTAAATTGTGTTTAACGTAACCTGTTATTGCGATTTCTTTATAATCTTTGTTTAATGATCTTTTATCAACTATACTTTGATAGATTTTTGAAGATCTGCCTAGGCATAATATTTTCATATCATAACCATCTAGGTCTTTTAATTCATTTATATTTTTTTGAAGAGTTTGGATTTTTTTCCTTTTAATTTCTTTAATTAAAATTTCTTTGACTTTGTCATTCTCAAAAACGTACATGAGATTTTTGCTATCTTCATTAAAGTTTAAGAAATTCATGGTCTGATCTTTTGTTTCGTAAAACAGATCGATCTTTTTTGAAGGCCAAAATAATTTATTGTCGAGTTTACTTATGACTTTATTAAAAAACTCACGATTGGAGGCAGAAATAGCTGTAGTTCGTCTATCTTTAGAATGCTTATTTTTTCTAGATATTAAGTGAACTTCTAAGCCTTCTAATTGGCTTAATGCCAAAGCAGTCATCAGACCTGAAAGACCGTCTCCAACTATACAAACTCTCTGTTTTGTCATATTAAAATTTTTCTCACTTTCATAAAAATGGTAAAAAGTACGTAAACGATTCGATATGAATACAAACTTTTTAAATAGTGTAACAAATTTTTTGAAAAAACGAACCTTTGAATTTATAGGATTAATCTTAATTTCAACGAGTATCGGTCTAGCGATAGCTTTTACGACATATTCGCCAGAAGATCCTTCGTTTGTCTATGGTGATAGGGAATTTGAGATCAAAAATTTTTTTGGTATCTATGGCAGTAGTATTGCTGATTTTCTCTTACAGAGTTTTGGCCTCGTTTCATTTTTAATTTTAGCTAACTTTTTATTTTGGGGAATTAATTTAATCATACAAAAAGAAATCAAAAGAATAGTTTTAAAATTATTTCTAGTGGTTTCATATTTGGTCTTAGGCACCATCTTTATCTATATTACCTTTAATAATTCATTCTGGCTTATTGATAATGGTAACTCGGGTTTTGTTGGAAAGATTGGTTATGAGTTTTTAAGTACATGGTTTCCATATATTGACAATACTTATTCTGCGTATGGTTTATTATTGCTTACTTTAATCTTTTTTATTATTTCGGCTGATTTAAATGTAAAGAAAATAATTACTGGTACTTTTTCTATACTTGCTTCATTATTTAGAAGAAAAGAAAATACTATTCCTGATGTAAATTTAGAGGTGGATCCTGTAGAGGAAAAAAGTGAAATCGTTGAAAGACCCCAACAATCATTTTCTTTTGGTGACTTAACTCAATCAGAAAAACCAACAAGTAGTTTAAGATCAAAATATAAACTTCCAGTAATAGATTATTTAGACAAAAGCTCTACGAAACTTAGTGCATCGGAATTAAATAAAAATCGTCCTGATGGTGAGTTTATGGAAAAAATTCTTTTAGATTTTGGTATTGATGGAAAAATTAAAGCAATTAATAATGGTCCAGTTGTTAGTTTATATGAATTTGAACCAGCCCCTGGGGTGAAAGTTTCAAAAATAATAAATTTGTCTGAAGATTTAGCACGTAACACTAGTTCGACATCAGCAAGAGTTTCGGTAATTCCTGGTAAAAATACAGTTGGTATTGAGATACCAAACGAGACGAGAGAAAGTGTATCGCTTCGAGAAATTATCTCTTACGAAAAGTTTCAAAAGAAAGATGTAAAATTACCCATAGCGCTTGGAAAAAGTATATCGGGCATGCCTATCGTAGGAGATCTTACATCAATGCCTCACTTATTAATTGCTGGTACAACAGGTTCAGGTAAGTCAGTTTGCATTAATACGATTATTGTTTCATTACTTTACAAATTAAATCCTGATCTTTGTAAATTTATTTTAATTGATCCTAAAATGTTAGAGCTATCTACTTATGAAGGTATTCCTCATTTATTAACACCCGTAATTACCGATGCAAAAAAGGCAACATCTGCTTTGGCTTGGACAGTAAAAGAAATGAATAGCAGATACAAACTCATGAGCAAAGTTGGAGTGAGAAACATCGATGGTTACAATGCTAAACATAAATTAAAGATGCCTTACATCGTTGTAGTAGTTGATGAGATGTCTGATCTAATGCTTGTTGCTGGTAAAGAAATAGAAAACTACATTCAAAAATTATCACAAATGGCTAGAGCTGCAGGGATACATATTATTATGGCTACGCAAAGACCAAGTGTTGATGTTATCACGGGTACAATTAAAGCAAACTTCCCAACAAGAGTTTCTTTTCAAGTGAGCTCTAAAATAGATAGTAGAACTATATTAGGAGAGCAGGGCGCAGAACAGTTATTGGGCAAAGGTGATATGTTATTCATGTCATCAGCAAATAGAATTGTTAGAATTCACGGTCCATTTGTTTCAGAGAATGAGATAGAAAAAATTGTTAGCTCCATTAGAGCGCAAGGTGAACCAGATTATATGGATGAAATAACTGCACATACAAGTATAGAAACTTCTTCTGCAACAGAGGGAGACGGCGGTGAAGACGAACTATATTCACAAGCAGTTGATATTATTAAATCAGAAGGAAAAGCTTCGACGAGTTTCTTACAAAGAAAATTACAAATTGGTTATAATAGAGCAGCTAGAATTATTGATATGATGGAAGAAAAAGGTATTGTCAGTAAAGCAAATCATGTTGGTAAACGTGAAGTTCTATAAAGTTTTCACAATATTTATTTTATTATCAGTAAATCTTTCTGCTGATGAAAAAGATCAAATACTCACTCAATTAAATAATTTAAATTCTTTAGAATTTACTTTTGATCAAATCATTAACGACAAAACTGAAAAGGGAGAATGTCTTTTGGAATTCCCTGGAAAATTAAAATGTGATTATTTTGATGATAAAAAAAAAGAATTAATAATTAATAAAAAAAAATTAGCGATTACACAAAAGAGGTATAACAAAACTTACTATTATCCTATTTCAAAATCTCCGTTCCTAAATATTTTGTATAAAGAAAAGCTTTTAGAAATTGTAAAATCTGGAAAGCTAGAAGTATCTGATCGAATTGTAAAGTTAGTTTATTTAGAGGAAAACGAGATAACAGTTTTCTTCGACAAGAAAACATTAGATTTAAAAGGTTGGCAAATAATTGACCAGTACAACAACAATATAAATTTCTCTTTAAAAATTGTTGCTAAAAATGATGTCTTTAAAAAAGGAACTTTTAAAATTCCTGAAATGAATTAAGCTACAAAATCAATTTCTTCTTCTTTAAATATTTCAAAACCTTTTGATTTATAATTTTGCAGCGCATGTTTATGGTCTAAGCTACAAGTATGAACCCACATTCTTCTTGGATTCTTTCTCGATGCGCTAGCAATAGCATGATTGACAAGAGTTGATCCAAGTTTTAGACCCCTAAATTCTTTTAATACGCCCAAATTTATCAATTCTACTTCATTAGAAACTGGATGATATTCTTGTTCGTAATAACCAACAAGATCTTCTCCTTTTTTTAATACGTGAGTTTCTAAATTTTTGTTTGTCACATACTTAACCCATTCACTATCTGACCATAACAACCTATCTCTCCAAAAATGATCTAAACCTATTTGTTTGTAGAAAAATTTATTTAAATGAAAATTATCTTTATTATCTAAAATAATTTTATAATTTTTAGGGAGATTTAAATCTATAGAATTTGAAAAATCTTTTATCTCTAAAAAGTATCTTTTAACTCTTGAAACCATTAGCTTACCATCTTTCCTATCTTTTCACCGGCAAAAATATGAAAGTGTAGATGAGGGACTTCTTGTCCTCCATCACTACCAATATTTGTAAGAGCTCTATAACCTTTATCTTTTGAGCCCATTAAGTTTGCTACGTGTGTAACAGCTTTATTTAATTCAACAATCTCTTTATCAGAGGCTTTATTATTGAAATCATCTAGATCAACATATTCACCTTTTGGTATTACTAATACGTGCACTTTCTTTTGAGGATTAATATCATGAAAAGCTAAAACATGCTCGTTTTCATAAACTTTCTTGCAAGGAATTTCTCCTTTAAGAATTTTTGCGAATATATTATTTTTATCGTAACTCATTTTTGTCTCTTTTTTAGTTCACCCATAACATCTTCGATCTTGATATTATTAGCCTCAAGATAAACCATCAAATGATAAATTACATCTGCTGCTTCGTGTATTTTATTAGAGTTTTGTTCAACAGCCTCGATTAATTCTCCTATTTCTTCTTTAACTTTTGCAACACTTAAACTTTTATCGTTAAGAAGTTTATTCGTATAGGATTTATCAGGAGAAGAATTTTTTTTCTCTCTAATGATTTGCATTAATTGTTCAAGGTTTTCAAACATTTTATAATCTTACCGATACATTCTTAGAATTCAAATATTCTTTAGCTTCTTTAATTTTATATTCTCCATAATGGAAAATAGAAGCTGCTAGAACTGCACTAGCTCCACCTTTAACTATACCATCGTAGAGATGATCTAAAGTGCCTACACCACCAGAAGCAATAACAGGAATATTCGTACTATCTGTAATTACTTTTAATAATTCAACATCATAACCAGACTTTGTTCCGTCTCTATCCATAGAAGTTAATAAAATTTCTCCTGCTCCATTTGTTTCGACTTGTTTAGCAAATTCTACAGCATCAATTCCTGTTTTGTTTCTTCCACCATGAGTAAAGACTTCCCATTTATTGTCTGATACTTTTTTGGCATCGATAGCTACAACAATACATTGAGTGCCAAATTTTTTAGAAGCCTCTTTTAAAAAACTAACATCTTTCACTGCTGCTGTATTTATAGAAACCTTATCTGCCCCTGCTAATAATAAATCAGTTATATTCTGAATAGTTCTAACTCCGCCGCCGACAGTTAAAGGAACAAAACATTCTTTTGCAGTTTTTCTTACAATATCAATAATTGTATCTCTGTTTTCATTCGACGCGGTAATATCTAAAAAACAAATCTCATCAGCTCCACCGTCACTGTAAATCTTGGCTTGCTCAACTGGATCCCCAGCATCTTTTAATTCAACAAAGTTAATGCCTTTAACTACTCTTCCATTCTTAACATCTAAACAAGGTATAATTCTATTTTTAAGCATTGATCTCCTTCGCTAGTTCATCAAGTTTAATATCACCATCATAAATAGCTTTACCTACAATGACACCTTCAATTTTTTTATTATTTAATTCTTTGGCTTTCTTAATATCTTTTATTGAAGAAACACCTCCTGAAATCACTACAGGACAATTGGAAAGCTCTGCAATTTTTACTGTTTCCTCAAAGTTAGGGCTAGTCTTCATTCCATCTCTATTTATATCTGTGTAAATTATACGGCTCACTCCATAGCTGTTAACTTCCTTAAGAAAGTCTACAGTTTTAATATTTAAATTTTCTTTCCAACCTGACACGGACAGATTACCATCCTTCGCGTCTAAGCCTAGAGCGATTTGATTTTTAAACTTCTCGCAAGCTTCTTTTAGAAATTCTTTATTTTTAATAGCGCCACTTCCTAAAATAACTTTCTCAACACCTACTTCAATATATTTCTTAATACTACTTATAGATCTAACGCCACCACCTATTTCAATTTTTAAATCGTACTTACTTGCTATTTCTTGAATAACATCAAGGTTAACTGTCTTACCTGTCAGGGCTCCATCTAAATCAACAATGTGTAAATTTTTAAAACCGTTATCTCTGTATATACCTGCTTGATCAATGGGTGAAGTTTTATATTCAGTTTTATTTTCAAAATCTCCCTTGATCAATCTCACACATTTTTTATCTTTAATATCTATTGCTGGAAATATTTTCATTATAATTTTATAAAATTATCAATTATTTTTAATCCAGTTTTATCACTTTTCTCTGGGTGGAATTGTGTTCCAAATAAATTATCTTTTTCAACTGAGCAAACTATCTTAGACGAGTAATCAGTTGTTGCTGAGATCACAGATTTATCATTTGGAATAAACTCGTAACTGTGCACAAAATACATATGAGATTTATTTTTTATGTCTTTAAATATTTTACTTTCTTTTTGAATTTCAATTTCATTCCAACCAATGTGTGGAAGTTTAAACTTTCCGCTTTGATTGTTAATTTTGGAAACTTTACCAGAAATCCAACCTAATCCTTTTGTTTCTGCTTCTTCATAACCTACATCTGCAAACATTTGTAAGCCTACACAGATTCCTAATAGAGGTTTCTTATTTATGATTGCAAATTCTTTTAACGTGTCTACTAATCCTTTAATCTTGTTAAGAGAGTCTACGCAGCTTTTAAATGAGCCTTGTCCAGGTAGAACAATCTTATCGCTTGATTTAATTTTCTTTGTATCTGAAGTTACCTCTAAATTAACTTTGCCTTTAGCGACCTCTGTAAAAGAGTTAATGACTGAGCTTATATTGCCCGATTGGTAGTCAACAATTGTGACGTTCATCAAATTTAAATAGAGCCTTTGGTCGAAGGTATTGAGTTTTTAATTCTTTTATCAACTTCTAGAGCATCTTTTAATGATCTAGCTAAACCTTTGTAACAAGACTCAATTTTGTGGTGACTATTCTCTCCATAAATATTTTCTACATGTAAAGTAACACCAGCAGATTGTGAGAAAGCCTGGAACCATTCTTTAAATAGCTCTGTATCCATTTCACCTAATTTTTCTACTTTTAAATTAACTTTCCAAATTAAATATGGACGGTTAGATACATCAATAGAAACTCTACTTAAAGTTTCATCCATGGGTATCATTGTTGACGCGTATCTTCTTATACCTTTTCTGTTACCAGCTGCTTTCTTGATGGCTTCACCAATAGCAATACCTGTATCCTCTGTAGTGTGGTGTAAATCAATATGAGTATCACCTTTTGCATTTACTTCTAAATCGATTAAAGAATGCTTGGAAAGCTGTTCTAACATGTGGTCTAGAAAACCAATACCAGTCTTAATTTTGTATTTACCTTTTCCATCTAAATTTACAGAAACGGCTATATTGGTCTCTTTTGTTTTTCGACTAATTTTTGCTTTTCTTGCCATAAATTAACTCTGATTTATCTTTGATATATATATAATCGGACATTTTATCAATAAATCAGATTTACTATTGAAGATCTAAAAATAATCTCCACATATAATAACATGAATACAGCTGAAAAATGGCATGGAACAACAATTGTCTTGCTTAGAAAAAATGGTGAAACTGTAGTTGCAGGTGACGGCCAAGTTAGTTTGGGTAATACTGTATTAAAAAGTAAAGCCAAGAAGGTAAGAAAAATTGAGAGTAGAGGTGTAATAGCAGGCTTTGCAGGTTCAACTGCTGATGCTCTAACCTTGTTTGAAAGACTAGAGGCAAAATTAGAAAAACATGCAGGTAATTTACAACGAGCTGCTGTAGAGTTAGCTAAAGATTGGAGAAGTGATAAATTTTTAAGAAGATTAGAAGCGTTAATGGCTGTGGCAGATAAAAAACACAGCTTTATAATTTCAGGAACTGGAGATGTACTAGAACCTGAAGATGGGATTATAGGAATTGGATCAGGTGGGAATTACGCCTTAGCAGCTGCAAAAGTATTAGCTGAAACCGATATGAGCGCAGAAGATATAGCTAGAAAATCTATTAAAGTTGCATCTGACATATGCGTATTTACTAATAACAACGTTACAGTGGAAAAAGTTTAATATGGCGCCATCAAATAAAGTTACAAACTTAAAAGTAGTTAAAAAAGATAAAGAAAATTCTAAAGTAAGCGCCTTGTCTCCAAGAGAAATTGTTTCAGAGTTAGATAGATACGTAATCGGTCAAAAAGATGCAAAAAAAGCAGTAGCTGTTGCTTTAAGAAACAGATGGAGAAGACAAGCATTGTCAGACGCCATGAGGGATGAAGTTCTGCCCAAAAACATCTTGATGATAGGTCCCACGGGTGTAGGTAAAACCGAAATATCAAGAAGATTATCAAAGCTGGCAGAAGCTCCTTTTATAAAAGTGGAGGCAACAAGATTTACTGAAGTTGGTTATGTAGGAAGGGATGTAGAGCAAATTATAAGAGATTTAATTGAAATAGCCATAGCTATGGAAAGAGAGAAAAAAAGAAAAGAGGTAAAAGCTAAAGCAGAATTAAAAGCAGAGGAAAAAGTTTTGGATGCTCTTGTTGGTAATAAAGCAAGTGTTGCAACTAGAGAGAGTTTTAGAAAAAGATTGAGATCAGGTGACTTAGATGACAATGAAATTGAAATAGAAGTTCAAAATACTTCATCTCCACTTAAAAGTTTTGAAATACCTGGAATGCCTGGCGGAAATGTTGGAATGGTAAATCTTGGAGATATTTTAGGAAAATCTATGGGTGGTAAAAAGGGTAAAAAGAAAAAAATGACTGTTAAAGAATCTCACGATATTTTGGTTGCTCAGGAGTCAGATAAAATGATCGAAGAGGATAAAATCATTATAGAGGCGAAAAAAGCGACTGAGGAAAATGGAATAGTTTTCTTAGACGAAATCGATAAAGTTTCAGCTAGAAGTGACAGAATAGGCGGAGATGTATCTAGAGAAGGTGTGCAAAGAGACTTATTGCCTCTAATAGAAGGAACAAGTGTAAGCACTAAACACGGACCAATTAAAACTGATCATATTTTATTCATTGCTTCTGGAGCCTTTCAATTAGCTAAACCTTCAGATTTATTACCTGAATTACAAGGAAGATTACCGATAAGAGTTGAGTTGGACGCACTTAAAGAGGAAGATTTTAAAAGAATTCTTAAAGAGCCTGATAACAGTTTAATAAAACAATACAAAGAATTACTTAAAACTGAAAACGTAAATTTAGAATTCACAGATGATGGAATTGATATGCTTGCTAAAATTTCAGCAGAAGTAAATTCATCAGTTGAAAATATAGGCGCTAGAAGACTCCATACTATTATTGAAAAAGTTTTAGATGATATTAGTTTTAATGCCACTGATAGAGCGGGCGAAACAATCACTGTTGATAAAAAATATGTGCAAGATAACTTAGGAAACTTAGTTAAAGACACAGATTTGTCTAAATTTATATTATAAACTCTTTAACTTAATAACAATTGCTCCTGCACCGCCATCTTTCTTCTCAGCATCATTGATTGAAATTATTAGTTTTTTTAATTCTGAATTAGTTTTTATAAACTCAGGAACAGAATATTTTAATTTTCCTAAATCTTTTGATATATAAGCATCTCCATCAGTTGATGAGTGAATACCCTTACCAGTTATAAGTAACAATTCTCTAATTTTATTTTTGATACAGTGATTAATGATTTCTTTTACTTTGATATTTGCTTCATCCAAAGTAAAACCATGTAAATCAAATTTAAAACGCCCACTTTTTTGAATTTTATTATATGAATTCTGATCTTTATCGTAAATATCGGAAGGATTTTTAATGTATTCTTCCCAAATTTTTTTATTTTCTTGATTAATATCTTTTTTCTTTGTCACTTGCTGATAATTTCAGACAAATACCAATTTGGACCTTTTTGCTTAATATTTTTTGTAAATTTCCAACTATCAGTTACAAATTTAATTTTATCAGGGTTTCCTTCAATTATTTTGTTTTCCTTGTCCTTTTTAACAGAAATGACTTCCGCAACAAATTTTACAGTAGCAAATAAATCATCTTTTATTTTTTCATATTTTTCTAAAGAAGATTCTTTTACTCCAATAAATGTGAATTCAGACTTTACGCCTTCTTTATTTCTTGTTTTAATAGCATCAGAAAAGTTTGAGAACATACTAGATGAAAGTAAGTTTTTTAATTTTATCAAGTCACCAGTTGCAAAAGAAGTTAAAATACTTTCATAGGCAATCTCAGCACCCTGTAAAAATTCCTTTTTTTCTGTTCCTTCAAGAATTTCGAGATTTTTCTTTACCGGTTTAACATCATTTTTGGGTATATTAAAATCCTTCTCAGCAAAACCTGGATAGATTTTAGACTCATGACCTGTTTTTCTGCCCAAAATACTCCTTAATCGCAGAATTATAAATCCCGCTATCATGCCGAGCAAAATAATATCAATATATCCAAAACTGTTACTCATAATTTGATAAATATACATTAATCATATATTTTTGTATCAGACAAATGAACCCATTTTTTATCATATTTATCACATTACCAGCACTAGAAATATTTTTACTAATTAAAATAGGAGGAGGAATAGGCGCTTTAAACACCGTAGCCCTCATCTTTTTCACTGCAATAATTGGTATCTACTTTGCAAAATTTCAAGGAATCCAAACATTGAAATCAGGTATGATGAATTTATACCAGAATAAGATGCCAGTTTATGAATTAATGTCAGGGGCATCAATAGCATTTGCCGCATTTTTATTAATAATACCAGGTTTCTTAACTGATTTTGTTGGTTTCTTATTATTAATACCTTTTACAAGAAAAATTTTTTTTAGTTTAGCTTTCAAGAAAGATTATAAAACCAAAGAAAAAAATGATGATAAAATTATTGATGGTGAAATAATAGATAACAAAAAAGATGAGCTATAAAATTATCGGAAAATATATTAAAGATTTAAAATTTAATATTCCAAATCCTAAAACATTTTATCTTCTTTCAAAAAATATATCTAATTACAAAATTAATATCGATATTAAAAGTAATCAAGTAAAACAAAATATAATTGAAGTTTTAACAAGTTTAAACCTTACCCCAATTAATAATGACTTTGAAAAAATTGAAACAAAGGTAATTTTTTCTACACTTGTAGAACTAAAAAACGAAAAAATGAAAAAAGAAGAAATGGAAAGAATTATTCTTATAGAAATTCCCTCTGAGATTTATTCTGAATTAAGACGAATATTTATTTTTTTATTTCAGAATTCAGGTTTTAAAGATGTAAAGATTAATGAAACAGTTGATTTTGAAAAATTGTATAAAATAAGAAAAAATCAATAAAAATTTTTTTTTAGTTCAGATTTTAAAAAAGCTTTATGTTTTTTAATTTCCTCATCTGATATCTTTATAATGGTTTTACTATAGTCATAAGATTTTTTTATTTTTTGTTCTAAAGTATTATTAGACAGATTAAATTTTGGTTCTTTTGCATCTAATAAATTTATGTAAACTTCTCTTAGTAACTCACAATCAAGAAGGGCATTGTGCTTCGTTCTTCTAGAAAGATCTACATTAAACTTTTTACATAGTGCATCTAACGAGTTTGATGTTCCTGGAAATTTATTTCTAGCAACCTCTAAGGAGTCTATGACCAGTTTTTTGTTAATTTTTTCCTTTTTTATTAGTCCGAGTTCTCCATCTAAGAAACTTAAATCAAAAGCTGCATTGTGAATAATAATTTTTTTGTTTTCAATGAAATTCAGAAACTCATCAGAAATTTTATCAAAAGTTTCTTTATCTCTTAAAAATTCTTCTGAGAAACCATGAACTTTAAAAGCTTCGTTTGGTACGCTTCTTTTAGGATTAATTAATTTATGAAAAATTTTTCCAGTTGGAATTAAATCATCAGTCTCAATACATGCTATTTCAACTATTTTATGCCCGTCTTTAAAAGACAAACCTGTTGTTTCTGTATCTAAAAAAACTTCACTCATATTTTGATATTATAATTAATAACCTCTTTTTTAAACTCTTTAAGTTTTTTTCATTCACAACCACATAGTCACAAAATTTGATTTTTTTTCTTTCTGACATTTGTTGATTATCTAGCAAACTAAAAAGCTTTTTATCACCCCTTTTTAATTTAAACCTTTTCAATCTTAAATTTTTTCTAGATTTTATGAATATAATTATATTGAAATGTTTCATTAGTTTACTTTCAATTAATAAGGGTATTTCGTAAAAAAGAATCCTTTTATTTTTATTTTTTAAAGAAAATTTTTTCATTTTTTTTCTTACCAGAGGATGTACAATTTTTTCTAATTTTTTTAAATTAGTAATGTTCTTAAAAATCAATTTTTTAAGTGTTTTTTTAAGTTGATTGTTGTTTTGTATTCCAAATTTTTTGCTAATTTGTAATTTAAATATCTTATTTTTATAGAGATCCTTTACGGCTTTATCTGCACTAAAGAGAGGCCCACGTTTAAAAGACAAAATTTTACTTGCTGTAGTTTTCCCTGAGGCAAGTGAACCTGTAATTCCAACTTTTATCATTTAAGCCTTGAGTTTAATAATTCAATTAGCTTATCATCTATTTCAGGATTAACTTTATTCCATAAGTAAAATGATTTTTGACCCTGATAAATAAACATATCCAATCCATTAAAAACTTTTTTACCTTCGTCTCTAAGATATTTGTATGTCTTGGTTTCTAACGGATTATATATTGTGTCAATATAAATAACTTTGCTTTTGGTATTGGCAAAATTAAAATTAAAATCCTCACCGTTCTTTAAGCCTAGACTTGTAGCGTTGATGATAATATCAAAATTTTTTATCTCCTGTTCTAAGTTTTCCCATAAAACTATATTTAAAAATTTAAACTTCTTTTTTAAAAAAATACATTTTTCATTTGTGCGATTTGTTATTGAAATATTGCTTATCCCAGATTTTTGAATAGATAAGATAACTGATGGAGAGACACCTCCAGCCCCAATTATGAGGGCATTTTTTTTTGATCTATTTTCAATTTCTTTTAAATAAGCGGCTTGCAGACCATAAACATCGGTGTTTTCACCAATGACTGCTTTATCGCTATCTAAAAGCAAGGTATTAATTGAGCCAGTTGCCTCTGCATCATTAATAGCTTTATCTACATAATTTAATATTTTTTGTTTAAAAGGTAATGTTACATTAAAACCTGAATAACTACCGTCCTTAATTTTTTCAATAATTGATGGCAAATCTTTTTCTGATGCTTCAATAATAGAATATTGTGCATTAATATTGTATTTCTTAAACCAGTACTCATGTAAAATTGGAGAAAGTGAGTGTTTAATAGGATTTCCAATTATTCCAAAATTTTTTTTCATTTAAATTGTTTAATATAGTTTAAAATTTGCTTTATAGGTAATCCCATAATTGAATCCTTGTCACCCTTAACATATTCAAAAAGTTTCAATCCGTCAGCTTCTATTTGATACACACCATAGGCAAGCAAGGTTTTTGTGTCTATTTTGCTCAAGTAAGAGGATAACTCCTTTTCATTTAAGTTTTTCATTTTAAGTTCGGATGAATCTGTATAATTCCATATCATTGCTCCATTTTTTGAAAAGCAAACGGAGCTTATTAAATAATGTTTAGAATTATTGAGTTTTTTTAAAATCTTAAAAGCCTCTTCCCTAGATTTTGGTTTATTAACCAATTCATCATTTAGGGAAATTACACTATCTGCTCCTAATACTAATCTATCTGGTTTCTTATTGCTTACCTTTATAGATTTTATCTCAGCTAAATTTTTAGATATAGATAGAGGATTTGCACCTTCAGCCAAAAGTGACTCTTTAATTTCATCTTCATCCACATGGGATACTATAACCTCATTTTCAATTTTATAAGAGTCTAAGATTTTTTTTCTTACACCGCTCTTTGAAGCTAAAATAATTTTCATTTATTTTTTTTTATTTCAATTATTTTTAATATAGATGCAGCAGTTTCTTCTACGGACCTTCTTGTTACATCTATTATAGGCCAATTATTTTTCTTAAATAATTTTTTCGAATTTTCTACCTCCTTTTTTATAGATTCTAAATCTGTATATTCTGACAGATTTTGATCTTTCATTATAGCTACACGATTACGTCTTATATCTGACAGCCTTTGAGGATCTGCAACAAGTCCAACTATACAAGAAGTTGAGTTAAATTTTAAATCTTCTGGAATTTTTTGATCTAGAACAAGTGGAATATTTACCGTTTTATATCCTCTATTCGCTAGGTAGATTGAGGTTGGTGTTTTGCTTGTTCTACTCACTCCAAGCAAGACCACATCAGCGCTGTTAATATCGTCAACTTTTTTTCCATCATCATGTGACATAGTAAATTGTATAGCTTCTATACGTTTATAATAATCGTCATCTAATACATGTTGAGCGCTAGGTTTGTGTATCGCTTTTTGATTTAATAATTTAGAAAAGCTTAAAATTAAATTTCCAAGTACACCAAAACAAGGGACAGAATTTTTTTCACTTTGGTTTGCTAAATATTTGGCTAACTTTGACTCAACAATTGTATATAGAATAATCGAATTTTCATTTAGAGCACACTCTTTAATAATTTTGTCTATTTGCTGTTCAGTTCTAATAAATGCAAATTCTTTTTTATAATACTCAAAATTAGCAAATTGAGATTTTAAAGATAAAAATATCCTATCTAGAGTTTCACCGGTAGAGTCAGACACAAGATATACATTGTATTTTTCGTTCATAACTTTGTAAATAAAATATTAATTAAATTACTTTACACACCTTAAAAACAAATTAGAAAAATTTACTAACATTAATCAACACTATTTAAACATGTTATTGAATGTTAATAATATGATTTTTTAGATGTTTATAAAACTAATAAACCACTTAAAATGAGTATTATTGCCAATACTTATAAACTACCTAATGTACAAAAAATGTATAAATCGTTATATAACTAACTAACAGGACCTAAAGCTTATATTACGTTTTTAAACTTTTAATTATTTAATGAGTAATCTTAAAGAAATCTTAATAAATAAAAAGATTTGTAAATCAATATGGTTTATGAGACAAGCAGGGCGGTATTTACCTGAATTTCAAAGAATTAGATCTCAAAATAAAAATTTTATTAATCTTTGTTTGAATAGTGAATTAAGTTCTGAAATTACCTTACAACCTATAAAAAGGTTTGATTTAGACTCTGCAATAATTTTTTCAGATATATTAATAGTCCCCTATGCCCTTGATCAAAAAGTTGAATTTTTAAAAAACCACGGACCAAAGTTAGAAAACTTTAATCTTAATAAATTTTTAAAAAATAACGATATTGATTTTATTGAAAAACTTAAACCAGTTTATAAGGCAATAGAAATTACTAGAAAAAGATTAAATAAAGAAAAATCATTAATATCTTTTATAGGGGCTCCGTGGACATTATTAGTATACATGCTTGGAGCCAAATTGAGTAAAAAAGAAATTGATTTAAAGTTAATTAACAAGAAAAAAGATGAAATTAGCTTAGTACTGGAAAAATTAATAAATTATCTTTGTTTACATATAGATAATCAAATTAACGCTGGAGCTGATGTGGTCCAAGTTTTTGATTCTTGGGCTGGTTTGTTACCACAAGAAGATCTTAATAGTTTTTGTTACACACCAAACTCCAAAATCGTAGAGTTTTGTAAAAAGAAAGATATACCTGTAATTTGTTTTCCAAGGGGTATAAAAGAAAACTACAAAGATTTTAATAATTTAGTAAAACCTAACGGGTTAAATATAGATTACAATATTGATCCTATGTGGGCTAAAGAAAATCTTAAAGACACGGTAATTCAAGGTGGGCTAGATCCAAAAATTTTATTATCGTCCGATGAGGACATTTACAATAATGCTAGAAAATATTTAGACGCATTTAAAGGTTTGCCTTATGTTTTTAATCTAGGACATGGTATGTTACCAGAAACAAACCCGGTTAAAGTAAATAAACTAATAAAATTTTATAGA
Source organism: uncultured Pelagibacteraceae bacterium (assembly GCA_902542165.1). GTDB lineage: Bacteria > Pseudomonadota > Alphaproteobacteria > Pelagibacterales > Pelagibacteraceae > Pelagilacustribacter. Next base: position 24,324 of record CACBTF010000003.1, on the reverse strand, counting down.
GAATATTAATAATGCAGAACGATCACCCAGAAGTAAAATTTGGCAAAACAGGTGTTCTTTTAGTAAATTTAGGAACACCGGACTCTACAAGTTGGTGGGATATAAGAAAATATTTAAAAGAATTCTTATCTGATAGAAGGGTAATCGAAGTAAATCCTGTACTGTGGCAAATCATTTTAAACTTATTTATACTTACCTTTAGGCCATCCAAAACAGCACACGCATATAAAAAAATTTGGAGAAAAGAGTCAAATGAGTCTCCTTTACTTTACTTTACAAGAAGCCAAGCAGAAAAATTAAATAGCAAAATAGGGAATGAAAAAATTGTTGTAGATTTTGCAATGAGATACGGGAATCCTAGTATTAAATCAAAACTCAATATTCTTAAAGATGCAGGGTGTGAAAATATAATAATACTTCCTTTGTATCCGCAATATGCAGCAGCAACAACAGCAACTGTTTGTGATGAAGTTTATAGATCCCTCATGGGTATGAGGTGGCAACCAAGTTTACAAGTAATACCCCATTATGAAAGTGAACCCATATACATAGATGCCCTTATAAAAAGTGTTAAAGAGAAATTAAAAAGCATAAGTTGGAAACCAGATTTAATTATATCTTCTTATCATGGTATTCCTAAAAAATATTTTGATAAAGGAGACCCATACCATTGTTACTGTCACAAAACCACAAGACTTATGAAAGAAAATTTTAATGAAGTAGATATTCAGACAACTTTTCAATCAAGATTTGGGCCCCAAGAGTGGTTAACACCTTATACGGACAAAACCCTAGAAAGTTTGCCTAGCAAAGGAATTAAAAACCTACTAGTTATATGTCCAGGTTTTGCCTCTGATTGTGTAGAAACCTTAGAGGAAATTAATATTCAAGGAAGAGAAAGCTTTATAGAAAATGGTGGTAAAAATTTTGATTTAATACCATGCCTTAATGACAATTCAGATCATATCAATTTGTTTGAAAAGTTAGTTAAAAAATATATTTAAAGATGAATATTTATCTCTTGTTCAAATCTTTACATCTGATATCAGTTATTTCTTGGATGGCGGGACTTTTGTATTTACCAAGAATATTTGTTTACCATTCAGAAGCATATCATGAATCTCAAAAAACAATATTTAAAACGATGGAAAGAAAACTCTATAATTATATTATGATGCCAGCTATGTTGTTATCTTGGTTATTCGGTGTGTTATTAATCCATAGTCTTGGATTTAGTGTTTTTTCCGAATTATGGATGCAAGTTAAAACAGCCCTAGTTATCATATTAACTTTTTATCATTTTTTACTTGGAAAATATCTTGGAGAATTTGCATTGGATAATAATACTAAATCTTCCAAATACTTTAGAATCATTAATGAAGTGCCCACAATAATACTTATTGTTGTTGTATTTCTTGTGATTTTTAAGCCATTATAAAAGGTCTTGAATTTTTCTAAAAAAAACATATATTTTTAATACTTCCCAATTAATCAACTCAATTTCATGAATTTACAAGAACTAAAGCAAAAGAACCCAGCCGAGCTTATTAATGAAGCTGAAAAACTTGGCATTGAAAATCCTAGTACATTAAGAAAACAAGAAATTCTTTTTGCGATTTTAAAAAAATTAGCAGAAAAAAATGAGCAAATTACTGCAACAGGGGTTCTCGAGGTATTGCAAGATGGGTTCGGTTTTTTAAGAGCAATAGAATCTAATTATCTGCCTGGACCAGATGATATTTACGTAAGCCCAAGTCAAATCAGAAGGTTTGGATTAAGAACAGGAGACTCAGTTGAAGGAGAAATAAGAGGACCGAAAGACGCTGAAAGATACTTTGCCCTGCTAAAGGTAAATAAAATTAATTTTGATGAACCAGAAAAAGGGAAAAATAAAATTGCGTTTGATAACTTAACGCCTCTTTACCCAAATGAGAGAATTAAATTAGAGGTCGAGACCACAAAAGTTGAAAAAAAACCTGATAACACAGCAAGACTAATAGACTTAGTAAGCCCAATTGGTAAAGGTCAACGGTCATTAATTGTTTCACCGCCTAGAGCAGGTAAAACTATAATTCTTCAGAATATTGCCCAATCTATAACGGCTAATCATCCAGAGTGTTATCTAATGGTTTTATTAATAGATGAAAGGCCTGAGGAAGTAACAGACATGCAAAGATCTGTAAAAGGCGAAGTAGTAGCGTCAACATTTGACGAACCAGCTTCAAGGCACGTTGCTGTTGCCGAAATGGTTATTGAAAAAGCCAAACGGTTGGTTGAACATAAAAAAGATGTGGTAATCTTGTTAGACTCAATAACAAGACTAGGAAGAGCTTATAATGCAGTTATACCAAGTTCTGGAAAAGTATTAACGGGTGGCGTAGATGCTAATGCACTTCAAAGACCCAAAAGGTTTTTTGGAGCGGCACGTAATGTTGAAGAAGGAGGGTCTTTAACTATAATTTCAACCGCCTTGATAGACACTGGCAGCAGGATGGATGAAGTTATTTTTGAAGAATTTAAAGGAACTGGTAACTCAGAATTAATTCTTGATAGAAAAGTAGCTGATAAAAGAATCTATCCAGCATTGGATATCACAAGATCTGGAACAAGACGGGAAGAACTTCTTTTTGAAAAAGATGACCTTTCTAAGATGAATGTGCTAAGAAGAATTATAAGTCCTATGGGTACAATGGACGGAATCGAGTTTCTTATCGCAAAACTTAAGAATACGAAAAATAATACTGATTTTTTTGACTCAATGAATAAATCACCAAACTAAGATTTATTGTAAAGTGAAATTATTAGAATTTGAATCGTGCAGATAAAAACTAATTATATTCTCTAAAGTTTTAACCTTGCTTTCCAAAGAAATAGACTCTAAGAGTTTTTGTTTTTCTTCGTTTGTAATAGGAGCAATCATCGCAAGAGTATTTATTTGTTGGGAATTATCCAGTTTTTCAAACTCTTTCCAATTAAGAAGCAAACCATTTTTTTGAAAGAAAATTTTGATATTTTCAAGTAAATTTTTAAAATCAACTTCATTCTGATGAATATTAGTATCATTGACAAAATTTTTATAATCTACTTGAAATTCCCGGTAAAGTTTGTTGCTAGATATTTCTTTTATAATTTGGAATCTGGAAATACCTGTTAAATTTATTAATATACGACCATCTTTGCTTTTATGAAAATCACTAATTTTTCCTAAGCAACCTACTTTATATACAGCATTATCTTCTCGCTTAGACTGAACCATGCCCATTAGCTTGTCCTTTTTATAAGCATCATTAACTAAGTCCAAGTATCTTTGTTCAAATATATTTAATGGCAAATTTGTCTTAGGAAAATATATAACCCCACTTAAAGGAAACACAGGAATTATGTCCGGAAAACTTTTCATGTAAATATTATATAAAAAAAATTGGAATATCGGTAGAGACATTTTATATCTGTTGACCATCGATAAGAGAGTATACTATAATTCAAAAATTGCGGGCATAGCTCAGTGGTAGAGCGTCTCGTTGCCAACGAGAAGGTCGAGGGTTCGAACCCCTTTGCCCGCTCCAAAAAAAATTGTGAAAAATCAAAACTTAACGACAAGATTATTTCAAAAATATATTGCTGAGAAAGATATAAGAATATTTAAAAGAAATATTTTTTATTATTTTTATTATCGATTTTCGAGAATGTTTTTTAACGAACCTTTAAGAATTAAAATTGACAATTTATATTTATATTCTAATCATAAAAGAAACAAAACTTCGCACTCACTTTTGCAAAAGTGTAATTTTTTTGACGTTTCTGAGATTAATACTATTAAAAAACTAAACAATTTACATAAAATATTTTTAATAGATTGTGGTTGTAATTTTGGTTTTTACTCATTTTACACAGCATCACTATCTAACGAAAATGAAATTATATCAATTGAAGCTTCAAAAAATACTTTAGAAGAATTTAATAAAAATCTAGATTTAAACAATTTTCACAATATTGAAATTTTAAATAAGGCTGTAGCAGATTTAGATAATAAAAAAATTGAGTTCCATGAAAGTGAAAAGGATTGGGAAAGCTCAATATTAAATCGAAAGTTTAATATCAAACAAAAAATTTTTGTTGATACCGTCACAATTGATAATGTTTTAAAAAACAGAAAAATAAATAATAAATTAATTATAATAAAGATTGATGTCGAGGGAGCAGATATTAATGTCTTAGATGGCGCAAAGAATACAATAAAAAAAAATAAACCGTTTATAATTATTGAATTTTCAAAATATATTTTGAAGAATGAAAAATTTAATTATGAATATCTTTCAAATTTCTTAAATGTGATAAATTACGAAATTTATAGTAAAAATGGTGACAAATATTCAGTAGAAGATGTTGTAAAATCCCTTGAGAAACTTGATAAAGTGCACGATACTATTGGAAACTTTTATCTTATTAGTAAAGATAGAAAAGAATTATTGAGTAAAATTTTTAAACAATAAAGATGACTGATCTGTCAAAAAAAAAATGTGTAGCATGTGATGGAAATATTCCACCTTTTGACACTAGCGAAATCCATAAATACCTTAAAAAAGTTGACGGATGGAACGTGAAAAGCAATGAAGATAAGAGTTTTTATTTAATCAAAAAATTTAAATTTAAAGATTTCAAAGAAAGCCAAAATTTTGTTAATGAAATTTCTAAAATTTCAGAAGACGAAAATCATCATCCGGACATTTCTTTCGGTTGGGGTTACTGCGAAGTAAAAATTTATACTCATGCTATTAAAGGGCTTGCCGAGAGTGACTTCGTCTTAGCTGCTAAAATTGATAAAATTAATTAATGATTAAAATGTCTAATACCTGTAAAAAACATTTTTATTTTTGCTTTATTTGCAGCGTTTATAATTTCCTGATCTTTAATTGAACCACCAGGCTGTATTATAGTTTTTACACCTGCTCGAATAAGAACATTTATCCCATCGGTAAAAGGAAAAAAAGCATCTGACGCAGCTACAGATCCTTTGATCTTTGAGGATTGAAATTGTTTGGCTTTTTGAACTGCAATTTTACAACTATCTAATCGGCTTGGTTGGCCGGCACCAATGCCAATAGTTGAAAAATTATTGCATAAAACTATTGCATTTGACTTAACATGCTTACAAACATTAAAAGCAAATTGGATTTCAGCCATTTCTTTTTTTTTTGGTTTTAATTTAGTCACACATTTTAATTTCTTTTTTTCAATCACAATACTATCTTTACTCTGTATCAAAAAAGACCCGTCAAATATTTTTATGGATGAGAGGTTATCAAGTTTAAAATTTGTAATATCAATTATACGTAAATTTTTTTTTCTTTTAAGTATCTTTAATGACTCTTTTTCAAAACCCTTAGCCAGTATGACTTCTAAGAAATTTTTATTAATCTCATTAGCGATTTTTTTACTTATTCTGTAATTACATGCAATTACACCACCAAAAGCACTCATAGGATCGGATGCATATGCATTTTTAAAAGAATTAAATGGATTTTTATTCTCAGACACCCCGCACGGATTTGCGTGTTTGATTATTACAGTTCCAGAATTTTTTTTTAAAGATTCTAAAATCTCTAAAGATGTAAACATATCATTATAATTATTGTAACTTAGTTCTTTTCCATGAATTTGATTAAATGCAAGTTGCTGATCATTATAGTCGCTTACATATATGGAACTTTTTTGATGGGGATTTTCACCGTATCTTAAATTTTTAAACTTTCTTCCAAAGATTGTTTTTCTCTCTGGAAATTCTATTTTTAGTTTCTTATTAAACCAATTAGCAATCATAGAGTCGTAATATGCAGTTAAACCAAATGCCTTTGAAGACATCAGCTCTCTAAATTTTAAAGAGGTTTTTCCTCTAAAATTTTCTAACTCTTTGATTAAGGATTTATAGTCATCTTTATTAGTTATTATTGTTACATTTTTAAAATTTTTTGCAGCTGCTCGAACCATTGTTGGTCCTCCAATATCAATGTTTTCAATGATTTTTTTTGGGTTTTTTGTGTTTGTGACTATTTTTTGAAATGGATAGAAATTTACTACAATTAGATCGATTGACGGGAAATTTTGTTTTGACATTTCATTTTTATGCTTTTTATTCTGCCTATCATGAAGAATACCGGCATGTATTTTTGGATGAAGAGTCTTAACTCTTCCGTCCAACATCTCCCTAAAACCTGTATACTTCGATAACTCTGTACATTGATAACCTAATTTTTTTATAGCGGTATAAGTACCTCCAGAGCTTATTATGTTTATATTAAATTTCTTTAAAGTTTTAAGCAATGAAACTAAATTCTCCTTGTTAGAAACAGATATCAAAGCGTTTTTAACTTTTAAATTCATTATCAAATATTTTTTTTTATTTCCCAATTAAAGATTTTATTTTTATTAACTAAATTACCACTAATTGTTATACAAGCATTATCTATTATTTTTTTTTCACCTAAAAATATACTTTTCTCTATATCTATAATTTCATCATTAATTGTAAATATGAGAGACTTATTTTTAGAAACTTGTATTAAAGCGCTATTTCCGCTCATAGTTTTAACAACACTTAAATCAGGATTGATGTGAAATCTAAAAGTATACCTTATTGGATATCCATCCTTTGCTTTAAGTATATGATCTGTTCCTTTTAAGAAATTATTCTTTTTATCTATATATATCTCTCTTTTATGAACACATCCAAATTTTTTTTCATAGCCATTATTCGATGCTGAACAGCCTATAAAGTCACTCTCATTTTTAGAAGAGAAGTCAAAAGATTTAAAACTATTTAAAATAGAGTTTCCAAAAATTTTACTAGTAATCTCATTTTTTTCAAATTTTGTTATTGAAGTATCATTTATTGATAAAGTTGATTGACAAGCCGTAAGCCTACTAAGTAATTCTATTTTTTTTGAGATCTGATATCCAAAACCAGAATTTGTGATTACTTTTATTCCATCTAAAAAATATTCAAAAGATAAAGGTCCCGATTGATAGGATTTTGAAAATTTTTTCATTGGGGGTTTATCAATATCCACTATTAAAAAATGACTTTTATGTTTAATCCTGAATAAACCACCTAAATTATTTTCCTTATTATCTGGTTTAAAATCATCTAAATATTTTTGAATTTGACCTAGGTTTAGAGAGGTAGCTCCGTTAAATAAAGGCAAACGATCATTTGGTGTTTTGATGTAATGAATGCATTTTAGATTTTTTTCAACAATATCCTCTAGAAATTCAGGGATATATTTTTGACTATCCTTAATTATTTCTTTGCAGAATATAAAATATTTTGAAAAAAAAACTAAATCATTAGGATTTCGTGATAATGGAAAACCTTTGTTGTCAAAAAAAATTTTAACAAGCGACTCCATTTCTTTAATGCCAATATCAAAATTTTCCTCGTATTCTTTAAAAACAAGTCCAGTGAGAATTATAGCAGTTAAAATCTCAACTTTTTTTTCAAGTTCTTTTTCAAATTTTATATTTTTTTTTAAATGATTAGTTTGACTGATAATACAATCTAAAAAATTTTTCTTAAAATCAAATGTGCTGTTATTAAGAATAATATCTATATTTAAAATCCAACTTATAACTCTAGCACTCAAGGTGGAAGTTTCCCAAATCCTTTGTTTATATTTTGAGTTTTTCATCATCCAAATGTAGATAATCTTTTTTAATTTTTTACTATCAGCTTTTCTATCTATAAGATTAAGCCAAAAAAAATTATGCATTTGATTGGTGTCTTTTTTTTTATCTTCGAGCCAAAATACATTTGGATCAACATCACTAATTTTAAAAGATTTATTGTTGTATGAAGTGATGATGGATAATAAAAACGGATTAGGATTATAATAAACTTGCTGAGGTGTCTTAGTCTCTAAAGATTTATTATAGTTCTTTGATGAAAAATATAATTTTTTAAAAAATTTGATTAAAGTTATTTGACAGGCAACTAAATAAAAATAGACACTTTTCAGGCCGAACATCTATTAATTGTTTCTGAGTATTTCTATATTTTTTTTTAGGTCACCCTTATTTTCTTTAAAGATGGTAGACCCCGATACAAGTATATTTGCACCTGCATCTTTTACTTTGGAACAATTTTCAAAATTTATTCCACCATCTATCTCAACATCTACATTTAACTTATTTTCATTAATTAGATTTCTTACAGTTTTAGTTTTTTCTAAGACTTCTGGCATAAACTTTTGACCACCAAAGCCAGGCTCAACACTCATAATTAAGACCAAGTCAATTTGATTCAAATGATCTTTAATTAAATCAATTTTTGATTTTGGTTTTAAAGAAATACCAACTTTTTTATTTAGATCTTTTATCATTCTTATCGTTGTAGAAACATCCGGGGTAGCCTCTGGGTGAAAAGTTATTATGTCTGCACCAGCATCAGCAAAATCTTTTATAAAATTATCAACAGGAGAAATCATTAAATGAACATCAAATGTTTTTTTTGTAAGTGGTCTTAGTTTTTTTATCACTTCTGGCCCAATAGTGAGATTAGGAACAAAATGTCCGTCCATAACATCAATGTGTATATAATCTGCTCCTGCCTTTTCTAAAGAAATAACTTCATTACCTAACTTACTGAAATCAGCTGATAAAATTGATGGAGAAATTTTAATATTACTACTCATAATTTGTTTATATTTTAAACTAAAACTTTGTCAAAAAAATTAAAAGATCAGTTGAATAACTGATATAGCTGTCGTGAAAAATCACTTTCAAGTGGAAATGCCAGCATTCCCCATACATCATATCCTAAAATATATGGCATTGCATAAAATCTAAATAAATAGAAAAACCAAGCCACGTAGAGAGCTATAAAGGGGCCAAATAAAAAACTCGGTGTGATAAACTTAAATAAATTAATAATAGGATTTGTGTATTTGACAAAAACTCTCATAAAAAAGAATGTAGAGTCTTCTCTTTGAAAAATGTTCATGAATGCTCGACCTATTAAAGTCCACATTATTGTTCCTAGAATGTAATCTAAAACAATTGCCCAAGTAGGTATCATATTTTTAAAGTATCATGATTTAGGTAAAAAAAAAGGGGCGAAAAAATCGCCCCTTTTAATTTTAAATAATTATTTATTAGTGTTGCTTACCAAGAATAGCCTTACCTGTAGGTATTCTTGTATCGTCTACCATTTTTTGAACAGCTGGACTTGGTTCTTTAGTCATTAAACTAACTACAACCATCACAACTAAACAAATTGGTGCACCGATTAAACCAAATCTTAAGTGGTCGATACCTAAGAATGGAGTATTTACACCACCGAATATTGGCACAGAGAATTTAGGGAACACCCACAATAAGTATAATGTTCCTGAAGCAATTCCCGATACAATACCAGCGATTGCACCAGCTCTAGTAGCTCTCTTCCACCATACACCAAGTACAAGTGGGAAGAATAAGCCTGACATTGCAAAGTCGAATGCCCAAGCAACCGAACCTAAGATACTTGTTAGCCTGAAAGAGGCTATGTAAGCACCTGCAGCTCCGATTATTACTAGAAGTACACGAGCAACTAAAAGTCTTTTAGCTGTATCAGCTTTTGGATCTATGATTTTGTAGTAAATATCATGAGATAAAGCATTTGATATCGCTAACACAAGACCGTCAGCAGTTGACATGGCAGCAGCCATACCTCCAGCAAACACTAGTCCAGAGATTACAAACGGTAGTCCCGCTACTTCTGGAGTAGCTAATACTACAACGTCACCTCTCATGAACCATTCGTTCAACTGAAGTATACCGTCACCATTAAAGTCTGCGATAAATACTTGTTTAACTTCAGACCATCTTTGTACCCATTCTATCGACTGAACTTCAGAAATAGATTTTCCGATAATTCCAGTTGGTAGATTTGGATCCATTAATGCCAACTTAGACAATGTCGCTAACATAGGCGCTGAAGAGTAAAGTAAGAAAATAAAGAATAGCGACCAAGCTACTGATTTTCTTGCTGCTCTAACAGAAGGAGTTGTAAAGTATCTCATTAAGATATGAGGTAACGATGCAGTTCCCACCATCATACAAATCGCTAACGATAAGTATTTCCAGACAGCCATTCCACCTTCAGGTACTCCAGAGTGAGTTCCAGAGATGTATTTCAATCCTCCTGGTACCCCAGCTGCTTTCATATCTGCGGCGCTGTTTTTAACTAGTCCAAATTGTTGTTCAAGCTCACCAAGTCTTGCAACTTCATCACCTAACATTAAGTGTGGGAAAATTCCTCCACCAACGTTCGAACTGATCCAGAATACTGGTATCAAGTAAGCGATGATTAATACAATGTACTGAGCAACCTGAGTCCAAGTTACGGCTCTCATTCCACCAAGCATTGAACAGATAAGGATACTTATTAATCCTACCCATACACCTGCTTCGAACGGAATTCCAAGAGCTCTAGAAGCAATTGTACCCGTAGCGTTAATTTGTGCAGTTACGTAAGTAAATGATGCTATGAAAAGCACGAATACTGCGCAAGCTCTTACGAGATTACCACCGTATCGTGTTCCGATAAAATCAGGAACTGTGTAACATCCAAATTTTCTTAGGTACGGAGCCATTAAAGTTGCAACAAGTACGTATCCACCTGTCCAACCTACCAAGAAGGCCATATAAGTATAGCCACCAAAGTAAACTCCACCTGCTAAGGCTACGAATGAAGCACCTGACATCCAGTCAGCTGCTGTTGCCATCCCGTTAAATACGGTTGGCACTTGTCTTCCTGCAACATAGTAGGCATCTACTTGTATGGTTCGTGATAAATAACCGATTAAGGCATAAATCAAAACCGTGAAAGCTACGAACATCACTCCGATGTTTTTAGCTGACACACCAGCTTGTTCCGCAATAGCCATCAAAATGATGAATACTATGAAACCACCTGTGTAGGTCCCGTATATTTTAGGAAGGTTTTTTATAAAATCTCCTTTAAACATTAGTCATCCTCTCTTTCTGAGAAACCATGTTCTTCGTCGATTTTTTCTTGTTTATTTGCAGTCCAAAACAAAATTATCACAAAGGCAAGAAGTGAACCTTGCGCAGTCATGTAATATGCTAATGGATAGCCAAGAAAAGACATCGTGTTCAGTTCTGAACCAAACATGAAGATCACTAATGAGAAGAAAGCCCAAAGAGCCAATGTAACTATCATATGGTTTTTGGTCTTATTCCAATATGCGTCTTTATTTGACATATTTCCCCCTATTTATTTTTAACTTTTTACCTAAAAAGTATTATTAGTTGTAGGAACCTTACCCATTATGAGTTTAATTTAAAGAGAAAAAAGGACCCTAAAACCAATATGAAATGCTATAAGTTAAGCAAAATAAGGGTTTTTAAAATACAACGTGAAATTGAATCTGGAAAAACTTAGAATTACTCTAAAAACAATGGGAGAATACTTATTTCCCGTAGAAAAAGTTACTAGCTATTTTAAGAGCATCAAATCTAAAAGTGATTTACAAAAATTTATTCAACAACGTTCGGCCCATGTTACCCAAACAACTCTGTACGGTTATCTAAAGACTAGAATAGGCGTGAAGTATACAGCAATGGTTGATGACGAGGTTTTTTCCAAATCAATAAATATTGCAAAATGGAATATTTATATGATCGCTATTGCTGATTGCGCTTTTTATACTTTTTCTTATTTAATAAGTGAAAAAAATCTTAAACAGAACGATTGTAAAGAAATTTATTTAGATATCATAGAAAAAGAAAAAGCTAATGGTTTAAATGAAGAAGTGTATCTTAAAGCTAAGAAAGAATTTTTAAACCGATACGAAAAAATAGATTTCCATAAATATTATTTAGATAATCCGTTTAAAGAAAGCTGTATGGCACTGTATAATTGGGCACCGATAGCAGATGAATTAAAAATTCTAGATAAAGAAATAGTTTTAAATTCAATGAGATTAAAATGGAATTTAAAAATAGATGAGTTTAAAAAGTTAACAAAGAATTTAAACTTTAATTAATCTCTATTCTGTCTATTTTCGACTAGGGAAGTCACAACACTTGGGTCAGCTAAAGTTGTAGTGTCACCGAGATCGTCAGGTTCATTCGCAGCAATTTTTCTTAAAATTCTTCTCATGATCTTTCCGGATCTAGTTTTAGGTAAACCAGGTGCAAATTGTATCACATCTGGGTAACAAATAGGACCAATCTGTTTTCTTACCCATTGTTTTAAATCTCTTTCTAAATCTCCAGTAGGTTTTTCTTCAGCATTAAGTGTAACATAACAATACAAACCATTGCCTTTAATACTATGAGGAAAACCAACAACTGCAGCCTCAGCGACTTTAGGGTGAGCAACAAAAGCACTTTCGATTTCTGCTGTTCCTAAATTATGTCCTGAAACTATAATTACATCATCTACTCTGCCTGTGATCCAGTAGTAACCATCTTTGTCTCTTCGACAACCATCACCAGTAAAATACTTTCCATCGAATTGAGAAAAATAAGTAGCAATAAATCTTTGATGATCACCATATACGGTTCTCATTTGACCCGGCCAAGAACTAGCCATACATAACCTTCCTTGTCCTTCGCCTTTAATAATTTTTCCATCTTTATCTACTAATACAGGTTTAATTCCGTAAAATGGTTTTGTTGCTGAACCAGGTTTTAAATCTATCGCGCCTGGTTGAGGTGCTATTAATATTCCTCCGGTTTCAGTTTGCCACCAAGTATCTACAATAGGACATCTAGCATCTCCAACTGTTTTATAATACCACATCCAAGCCTCAGGATTTATCGGTTCACCAACAGTGCCTAATAATTTTAAAGATTTTCTGCTTGTTTTTTTAACCGGTCCATCTCCCTCTCTCATTAAAGCACGAATAGCAGTAGGAGCAGTGTAAAATGTGTTCACTTTATATTTATCTACTATTTGCCACCATCTTGAATTATCAGGATAATTCGGAACGCCTTCAAACATAATTGTAGTCGCACCATTAGCTAGCGGACCATAAATAATATAACTGTGACCAGTCACCCAACCAATGTCTGCAGTGCACCAATAAATATCATTAGGTTTATAATCAAAAATATATTGATGAGTCATTGAGGCATAAACCATATATCCTCCTGTTGTATGTAAAACTCCTTTTGGTTTTCCCGTTGACCCAGATGTATAAAGTATAAATAAAGGATCTTCTGCACTCATTTCTTCAGGATCACATTTAGCAGGAACAGAAGAAATTAGTTTTTTGTACGAAACATCTCTTTCTTCATTCCAATTAACTTGATTACCCGTTCTCTCAATTACAACACACTTCTTTACATTTGGGCATTGATCTAAGGCCTCATCTGCTATTTTTTTTAATGGGATAATTTTTCCGCCTCTAACTCCTTCATCTGCTGTGACCAAGTACTCGGACTCGCAATCTGTTATTCTTGTTGCAATTGAGTCTGGAGAAAAACCACCAAAGATAATTGAGTGAACAGCACCTATTCTCGCACAAGCAAGCATAATATAAGCAAGCTCTGGAATCATTGTTAAATAAATTGTTACTCTATCTCCTTTTTGAACACCTAAACTTTTTAGTCCATTAGCTGCTTTACAAACATTTTGATACAATTCTTTATAAGATATCTTTTTGGAGTCAGCCGGATCATCACCTACCCAGATAATTGCAGTTTTGCTTGGATTTTTTTTAAGATGTCTATCAATGCAATTAGCTGAAGCATTTAATGTTCCGTCATAAAACCATTTAATTTTTACTTCTTCTTTACTGTATTTAACGTCTTTAATTTTTGAGTATTTTTTAATCCAAGTAATTCTTTTTCCTTCTTTAGCCCAGAATTTATCATTCTCTTTGATTGAAAGTTTATATTTCTTTTTATATTTAGACTCATTCACATAGGCATGATTTGCCCAACTATCAGAAACTTTTATTAAAGATTTTCCATCACCATCTTCAAACAGTTTTGGTGCTTTAAAATTAAACTTTCTAGGTTTTGTTTTTCTTGATTTAGATTTTGATTTTTTTCTTTTTTTGGATTTCGATTTTTTTGTTTTTTTTACTTTTCTAGATTTCTTTTTAGATCGAATAATTTTTTTAGACTTTTTCCTCCTAGTCTTTTTCGTCTTTTTAGATTTTTTTTTCTTTTTTTTTCTCTTAGCCACAATTTCTCCTAAATAGGTTTCATCTTACCCATCTTATAAATAATTTTCCAGCTTTTATCATCAATTGGCATTACTGATAATCTACTCTGTTTGATAAGTGGCAAATGAGAAATAGTCTTTGTTTTTTTAATCTTTTCAAGTGATATCGGGTATTTTATATGCTCTTCGAACCTAACCTGGACGGCTACAAATCTTTTTTTTTTATCAGTTTTGTCAATAAATGCCTCTTTAATTACTTTTACTATGCCCACAATTTCTTTTCCAATATTCGAGTGATAAAAAAAGCATAAATCACCTACCTTCATTGCTTTTAAATTATTAGCTGCTTGATAGTTTCTAACACCATCCCAAGCTGCTCCTTTTTTTCCAGCTTTCATTTGTTGTTCTATCGACCAAACATCAGGCTCAGATTTAAGTAACCAATATTGCATTATAATTTTAATCCAGGTCCCTTCATGTAAGGAGCGTTTTCATCAAGTGGCCATCTTGATTTTGCGGATACTGTGATATCATCAATCATATTTTTTTTAAATCTTTGTATACCTGCCCAAGCAATCATAGCAGCGTTATCACCGCAAAATTTTAAATCTGGATAAATAGTCTCAAAAGCCATTTCGTTAGACAATATTAATAAATTTTTCCTTATAGACTCGTTGGCTGCAACACCACCAGCTACTATTAATTGAAAATTTTCTTTTTTTGTTTTCTCTCTAAACATTTGAACAGCAACTTTAGTTTTTTTATAAAGAATTTTATTAATAGTATTTTGAAAAGAGGCAGCTAAATGATATTTTGACTTATCTTCCCCGTTAATTTTTTTTGACTCCCTTAGAATTGCTGTTTTAAGACCAGCAAAGGATAGGTTACAACCTGCTTTATTAATAATTGGTTGGGGTAGTTTAAAAAAATTTTTGTCTCCTAATTTTGAAAATTTTTCAACATTTGGTCCACCAGGGTAACCCAAGTCTAACATTTTTGCTGTTTTATCAAAAGCTTCTCCTAAAGCATCGTCGATTGTTGTTCCTAATTGTTCATATTCATTAACATCTTTAACTATTAAAAACTGTGTATGACCTCCTGAAATTAATAATAATAAATAAGGAAATTTAATTTTTTTTTCTAAACCAGGGCTTAGCGCATGCCCTTCTAAATGATTTACCCCAATAAAAGGTTTATTAGAAAATGCAGCGATTGATTTTCCAATATTTAGGCCAACAGTTAAACAAACAATCAAACCAGGCCCAGCGGTTGCCGCAACACCATCTAATTCATCAATAGAAATTTTACTTTCTTTTAAAGCTGTATCTATAATGTATTCAATATTTTCTAGGTGAGCTCTAGCCGCTAATTCAGGTACAACACCTCCAAATTTCTTATGTTCTTCGATCTGACTTGAAACTATATTTGATAGGATGTCCGCAGTTCCTTTGACATTTTCTCTTATAACAGCAGCAGCTGTTTCATCGCAACTGGTTTCTATTCCAAGAAAAGTTATTTTTTTTGCCATTATGTGTTCAATTATTTAAATAGTATAATTTAAATCTTTCAAATGTATAATCAATTTATGACTAAAATTACAATCGGTGCCAGAGGAAGCAAGCTTTCAATTGCTTATGTAAAAAAAGTGAAAGAGCTTTTAATTCAAAAAAATAATGACTTGAGAGAAGAAAATATAGATTTTAAAGCTATCAAAACTTCTGGTGATATTAATCAAAATGTAAGATTATCTGAAATAGGTGGCAAAAATCTATTTTGTAAAGAAATTGAAGAAAAACTTTTGAAGAAAGAAATTGATATTGCTGTTCACTCCTTAAAAGATATGGAGTCCGTGGAAGACAGCAACCTTATCATCGGCGCATATGTAAAGCGAAATGATTACAGAGATGTAATTATAAGCGATAAGATTAAAAGGTTAGAAGATTTAAAAGCTAAAATAGTTATTGGCTCAAGTTCTAAAAGAAGGGAATTACAGCTTAAAAAAATTAATAAAAATATTTCTGTGATAAGTTTGAGAGGAAATATTGATACTAGAATTAAAAAACTCGAAGAAGGTAAATTAGATGGAATAATCTTAGCTGCAGCAGGAGTTAAAAGCTTACATTTAGATGATAAAATAGGTCTTTCTTTTAAAACTGAAGATGTTCTACCAGCTGTAGGTCAAGGAATTATAGCTGTTCAATGTAATAAAAATGACGACGTAGCTAGAAATCTTTTGAGAAATATTAATGATACAGAAACTGAAGTATGCGCAAAATCTGAACGTGCAATGCTACAAGCAATCAAAGGTGATTGCGAAACAGCTGTTGGTGGTTTAGCAATAATAGAAAATAATAATCTTAAATTTACAGCTCAATTATTTTCAGACTCAGGATTAAAAAGTTTTGAGTATGAGATGAAGGGTAAAATTAGTGAAGCAGTAGACATCGGGAAATCAGTAGGGAAAAAACTATTAAAACTCGCAGGATCGGAATTTAAAAAAAAATGAATATTCTAATTACAAGACCTTTAATAGACTCAGAGGATTTAATGGGAAAGTTTTTTTCTCTAGGCCATAAGATTATTCATATCCCAACTTTAAAAATTTCAGCAGCCAATGTTAGTCCAGTTGATGCAAAAAAATATGATGCGTTTATTTTTACAAGCCCCAATGCTATTAGAAATTTAAAGTTGGATAATCAAGATATTAATAAAATATGTTTTTGTGTAGGTTCCATTACTGAAAAAATAGTAAGACTAAAGGGATACAATAATACAATTTCTGCAGGTGGAACTGTAAACGCTTTAAAAAATATTATTTTAAATTCAGATCAAATTGATAAAAAAAAATCTATTGCCTACTTTTGTGGGGATTACATTTCTTCTAATCTAGATGTGGAACTTAAAAATGATGGATTTCAGATTGATAAGATTATCAACTACACTTCTGAAAAAATTACCGATCTTAATGAGGAAAATAACAAAATAATTAATAATCATCCTCCTGACATAATTTTTATTTATTCTAAAAGAAGCGCCGAGAGCTTTATTGAAATAGTAAAAAAATACTCTCTTAATGGGTTGATGACAGAGTCTAGAGTATTATGTATAAGTGAAAAAGTTTTAGGTGTATTAAAAAAATCAGGCTGGAAAAAATTGGAAGTTTTCCAACCAGGAGAAGAATTAGAAAAATTGAAAGTTTAAACATATGGAAGTGCTACAAAATTTTAAAAATTTATTTTTTGATGTGTGGAACAAAGGTATATCCGGAATTAATATTTCAGAAATAATAATTGCATTGCTAATTTTTTTATTTTTTTTATTTTTAAGGGGTGTTTTTTCTAAGTTTGTAGTCAAAAGATTAGAAAATTACGTGTCAAAATCTACAAATAATTTTGATAACTCTCTTGTTTTTTCAATGGAAGGACCAGCAAAATTCTTTCCAGTGGTTTTAGGATTTTTTGTTTCCACAAGTTATTTAACTGTTGAAACACAAGCAGCTGAATTTTTAGAAACTATTAATCGATCTTTAATAACTATTTTAATATTTTGGACATTTCATCAAGTCATTGGACCTTTATCAGTGGTTATCAAATCGGTCGGAGGTCTACTTTCAAAAGATTTAATTAATTGGATTATAAAAGCCATAAAAGTTTTAATTGTTATTTTGGGAGCTGCAGCTGTTCTCGAACTTTGGGGAATAAAAATTGGTCCCATTATTGCTGGTTTAGGTTTATTTGGTGTAGCAGTTGCACTTGGAGCTCAAGATTTATTTAAAAACCTAATCTCAGGCATATTAGTTTTAGTTGAGAGAAGATTTCAAGTTGGTGATTGGATTTACGTAGAGGGAGTAATTGAAGGAACTGTAGAGAGTATCGGCTTTAGATCAACTGTAGTAAGAAGATTTGATAAATCTCTAGCAACGATTCCAAATTTTCAATTTGCTGAAAATGCAGTAATTAACAACACTCAAACAACGAACAGAAGAATTAATTGGATGATTGGTTTAGAATATCGAACTACAAGCGAACAACTGAAAAATATTAAAAAGGAAATTGAAGAATATATTAAAAAGAATGATGATTTTATTAAATCTGAGGACACTTTATTATCAGTTAAAATAGATCAATTTGCTGCAAGCTCTATAGATATTAGACTAATTTGTTTTACAAAAACAAAGCAATTCCAAGAGTGGCTTAATGTAAAAGATACTTTAGCTTTAGAGATTAAAAACATTGTAGAAAAAAATAAAGCTTCATTTGCGTTCCCAAGTACATCGGTTTATGTGGAGAAAAATTCATGAAGTCAGTTTTAATACTGTTTGATAATGTAATTACTCTTTACATTTGGATATTAATCATCAACGCAATTATTAGTTGGTTAGTTGCATTTAACATCTTAAACACTGGAAATAGGTTTGTTTATGCAGTTCTTGATTTTTCTTACCGATTAACTGCTCCTCCTTTAAACTATATAAGACGATTTTTGCCCAACTTAGGTTCGATAGATATTTCTCCTGTAGTATTAATTTTAGCTTTAATGTTTTTAAGAAATTTTATTTTTGAAATGTTCGCCCCAAGCTTATTTTAATGATGATTATTGATGGAAAAAAAGAGGCTGAAAATTTAAGACAAGAGATTAAAAAAGAAATTGAGTTATTAAAATCTAAAGATAATAAAGTTCCTGGATTAACCGTAATATTAATTGGCGATTTTGTGCCAAGCCAGATTTACGTTAAGAACAAAGAAAAAAGTGCCAAAGAGGTTGGAATTAATTCAAATGTTGTCAAATACTCAAAAGAAGTTAAAGAAGAAGAAGTTTTAAAAAAGATTGAAGATTTGAATAATGATATTGATGTTTCTGGTATACTAGTTCAACTACCTTTGCCTCCTCAAATTAATAAGGAAAAAATTATAAACGCTGTAAGTCCTAAAAAAGATGTAGACGGATTTCATCCTATAAATGTTGGGAACCTTTCATCTGGTCATGACGCCTTAGTTCCTTGTACACCTTTAGGATGTTTGTATTTGATAAAAAAAGTTGAAAAAAATTTATCAGGAAAACATGCGGTTATAATAGGCAGATCAAATTTAAATGGCAAACCCATGGCTCAACTACTTTTAAAAGAAAATTGTACAGTTACGATTGTTCATTCAAAAACAAAAGATTTAAAACAAGAGTGTTTGAAGGCTGATATCTTAGTTGCTGCAGTTGGGGTAGCTAAATTAGTAAAGGAAGACTGGGTAAAAAAAAACTCAATAGTTATTGATGTAGGAATAAATAAAGTAGGAGATAAAATTGTTGGAGACGTTGATTTTGATGCTGTGAAAGTTAAATCCAAAGCTATAACTCCGGTTCCTGGCGGAGTAGGACCAATGACTATTGCCTGTTTGCTTAAAAATACCTTGGATTGTTTTAAAGCTCGTTAGACTTTGATTTGTCAATTTTTAAATATCTACTATTTCTAAATCTTATAATTACAGTAGCTAAGGCTACAATTAAAATTGCAAAAGATATATAAATTAAGTTAGTTGGGTCACTCTCTTTGTCTTGCAATATGATGAAACGAGCTAAAGCTGTTATTGCAATTACCAGAGGATAAGTAATTCTAACTGCTCTTGTTTCCCAATAAGATCTTACTAATCCGATAACTTCTATGTAGATGAACATCAAAAGCAGGTCTGCTAACGTAATATCTCTATTATCGTACATTTCTTTCATCTCTAAGAAGAAAGCAATGATCGTTGAGATAAGGACAACTACAACAGCAACTAGCTGGATATTTCGAATCGAATTGTTCATCTAATATAGTTGTATCAAAAATTTAACCTTTATTTAACTGTTTAGAATGAAATTTAATAAAATTTTCAACTTTTTTCTTATTAAAGGTTTTATTTTCCTCAAAAGAAACTTTTTTCATTGAATAGGCTTTGTTTTTTGTTTTCCTTGAAAGAATAGTAATATTTCCCTTGTATAAGCTCAAAATTATTTCGCCAGAAACTTGATTTCTTTTTTTATCGATTATTTTTTGAAGTTTAATTCTTTTTTTTGAAAACCAATATCCATTGTAAACTAATTCAGCATATTCGGGCATCACCCTTTCTTTATCGTGGGATGTTTTTTTATCTAAAGTCACTGACTCAATTGCCCTATGGGCAGCATATAACAAAGTCCCACCAGGTGTTTCGTAAACTCCTCTTGATTTAATTCCAATAAACCTATTTTCAACAAGATCTACTCTTCCAATGCCATTTTTCCCAGCAAGAATATTTAATTTATCTAAAAGTTTATCAGGCCTTAATTTTTTTCCATTTACAGCAACTGGATCACTATTTTTAAATGCAATTTTCACTTTTGTTTTTTTATTTGGAGCTTTTTCTGGCGAAACGGTTCTTTGAAAAATAAATTCTGGTGCAGAATTTTTTGGATTTTCTAAAACCTTACCTTCAGTAGAAGTATGAAAAATATTATCATCAACAGAGAAAGGTGGAGCACCTTTTTTGTCTTTAGGAATTAAAATATTATTTTTTTTTGCATATTTAATTAAGTCTGCTCTAGATTGTAATTTCCACTCTCTCCAAGGCGCAATAGTTTTAATTTTTTTTCCACCAAAAAAAGCATAACCGAGTTCAAATCTAACCTGATCATTGCCTTTACCTGTAGCTCCGTGAGATACCGCGTAAGCCTTATATTTTTTTGCAATGGCAATTTGTCTTTTGGCTATTAAAGGTCTTGCGATTGAAGTGCCAAGCAAATAAACACCTTCATAAACAGCATGCGCTCTTATCATGGGAAACACGTAATCTTTTACAAAGATATTTTTTAAATCTTCGATTATTATTTTTTTTACTCCAAGACGTTTTGCGTTAGATATAATTTTTTTTATATCAATTTCTTGACCGATGTCTGAAGTGTAGGCAATTACTTCTGCTTTATAATTTTCTTGCAACCATCTTAAAATAATCGAAGTATCTAGTCCGCCAGAATAGGCTAATACAATTTTTTTCATTTACCCGCAGGTTTTTTTTGCAGTGTTATACGCCTTTGTAAAACCCATCATTGAATAATGATCAGTAGTTTCAGCACCTTTGACTGTTCTTGCTTTAACAATAAGATTTGTTGCTCTTTTCATTAATTTTATAAAATTTTTTTCTTCTTGGTCATCTAATAACCAAGCGAAATTTTTTTGAGAAAAAAAAGAGTATCTTTTTTTTCCTGAGCTAGCAGTAACAGTTGAGCTTTTATAGTCATGGCCACTTGTAATGCTAACTTCATCTTTAATATTCTCGCCAGGTCTAAAAGTCACAAACAACTTCGATTGCTCCCTTTGAATTGCTCCAGGAGCTCTTTTTGTAGGAATAGTTTGAGCGAAGCAAATTTTACCCTTTTCTGTCTCCGCAACAAAACTTTCCCAATTTTTATATTTACCAGTTGACCTAGGCGTATTTGCAAATGCGTTAAAAGAAAAGATTACAAGAATAATTATAATAAAAAATTTTTTGACCACCATAACTTGTTTTTATACTAAAATAATCTGATTTCAACGTTGGATTAAGGTGATGGATTAGGGTTGTTGTTATGGATTTCATTTACTCTATCCATCATCTCATCTGTAAATTCTATATTTATACTCTCAACATTCTCTTTTAATTGATCCATAGTTGTAGCACCAATAATATTGCTTGTTACAAATGGTCTAGAATTAACAAAAGATTGAGCTAACTGAACCATTGTCAGATTAAAATCTTTAGCAAGTTTAAAATATTTATCATAGGCTTGCATTGCTAAAGGATTTAAATGTCTTTCCCAACCTTTGAAGAGCGCCATTCTTGAATCTTTAGGCATTTTACCATTTCTGTATTTGCCAGATAATCCTCCAGCTGCTAGCGGGTAGTAAACGAGCAAACCACATTTCTCCCTAATAGAAATTTCTGACATACCTATCTCATAAGTTCTGTTCACTAAGTTGTATGGATTTTGCACTGACATCATCCTTGGAGCACCTTTATTTTTTGATATTTCAAGATACCTAGATAATCCATATGGTGTTTCATTAGACATACCAATATGTCTAATCTTTCCACTCTTTATATATTTTTCTAAAGCTTCAAGTATATTTTCAAAACTATTCCAGTTTCCCTCTTTATTATTAAATAGATAGTCTCTTCTTCCAAAGAAATTTGTAGAACGTTCAGGCCAATGTAGTTGATATAAGTCAATATAATCTGTTTTTAATCTTTTTAAGCTACCATCAATAGCTTCGCCAATTTTCTTTTCATCAAAATTATTACCTCCACCTCTTATCCAGTCGCATCCTGGTCCAGCAACTTTGGAAGCTAAAATAATTTTATCTCTATTTTTTCTTTTTTCAAACCAATTGCCAATCATTGCCTCTGTTTTACCGTAAGAGTTAGCAGTTGGTGGCACAGAGTAAAGTTCTGCAGTATCAAAAAAATTTATTCCTTTCGATACAGCGTAGTCCATCTGTTCAAAAGCATCTTTTTCAGTATTTTGAGTTCCCCATGTCATTGTGCCGAGGCAGATTAAACTCACATCAATATTTGTGGTTCCAAGTTTTCTAAATTTCATAAAAATTAATATTTACGGCTCTTTTTTAGGTCAATTTTTGACTATTGAAAAGTTTTTAAAAAAACATATATATAAAGTCATGGTATTTAATAAACAAACATCAACTGTAAGGTCATCAGCTTCTGAAGCAATTATAGACCAGGGCTTACGTTCTTACATGCTTAAAGTCTATAACTACATGGCTTCTGGTGTTTTATTGACAGGCTTTATAGCTCTTGCATTTTTTAAAATGGCTGTTGTAACTTCAAGCGAAGGACAGATCATTGGTTTAACAAACTTTGGAAATACAATTTACGCTTCAGGACTTAAATGGGTGATCATGTTGGCTCCTTTAGCAGTAGTATTTTATATGAGTTTTGGAATAGCAAAAATGTCTGCGGCTAAAGCTCAAACTACATTTTGGATATTCGCAGCTTTAATGGGTGCATCACTTTCATCAATATTTTTAATGTATACCGGAACAAGCATAACTAGAGTTTTTTTCATAACTGCTGGAACATTTGGTGCAATGAGTATCTACGGCTATACTACTAAGAGAGATTTAACTAAGTTAGGATCTTTTTTAATGATGGGTCTTTTTGGAATTATAATTGCATCATTGGTAAATATTTTTATGAAATCCACAATGATGTACTTTGTAATTTCTATAATTGGTGTATTAGTTTTCGTAGGTTTAACAGCTTATGACACTCAAAAAATAAAGAACATGTATTTAGTAAGTGACAGCGGAGAGATGATGGGTAAAAAAGCTGTCATGGGTGCTCTTACATTATACTTAGACTTCATAAATCTATTTATAATGCTTTTAAGACTTTTCGGTCAAAGAAGATAATTACTTCACTAATCTTAATTTATTCCAACTAGTTTTATCTATTAGCTGATTTAAATTTTCAGATCTTTTTAAAATCGCTCCGTTTTTATCCTTGATGAGATATTTTTCATTAAAATATCTTGGTTTGAGATTCTTTAGAATTCTTAATACAGGTTTCTCAGAAGCTCTTTGATAAACATTGAATGAAACTTCTTTTATACCAGAAGTAAACGAATAATCTTTCCATGAACCGTTTGAAACCATTTTTGCATACAAATTTAAGATACTTTGTAATTCTTTTTTAATAAAAAATTTTTCTTTTTCATTTCTTTTTGACTCATTATTAACTATCAGTCTGATTTTATTCATAACTTATACTTATTTATTAGTGGCAACTGCATCGCAGTAAATATTATTGTAATTGGCAACATTCCCCAAACTTTAAAGTTGACCCAAGTTGCTTCAGGCTGAGTTCGCCAGATAACTTCATTTAATAAAGCTAAAAATATAAAAAAATAAGCCCACCTTGAATTAAGTTTTCCCCATCCTTCTTCATTTAATTGAAACGCCGTCTGCAAAAACAATTTTAAAAAATTTTTATTAAAAAAGGATTTACTTACAAGAAGAATAGCTGCAAATATCAAATTTACTATTGTTGGTTTCATATAAATAAAAATCGGATTATTAAAATATAATGTTAAACCACCAAATAAAGAAATCACTACAGCACCGATCAAAGGTACATATGGGA
>CACBTF010000002.1 GCA_902542165.1 uncultured Pelagibacteraceae bacterium | reverse complement strand
TTTCGGGCTCTATAAAAATAGTTGGTGTTACGACTTTGACTTCATTAAATAACAATGACTTAAAACTTATTGGTTATAATAAATCAGTAAAAAATTTAGTTATCCATCAAGCCAAACTTGCAAAAAAAGCAAAGTTAGACGCTTTAGTTTGTAGTCCTTATGAAGTAAGTCCTTTAAGGAAAATTTTTAAAAAAGAAATCATTACTCCTGGAGTCCAAATAGGTAAGAAAAATTATGATCAAAAACGTTCCATGGAAGCTCGAAAAGTCAAATCTGATTGGTTAGTTATAGGTCGAGCAATTACCAAAGGAAACATCAAAAAGAATATTCTAAATCTCGCTAAAGAATTAAAATAATGAAAATTAAGATTTGTGGTTTAAATCCAACCAAGGATGTTCAGCTTTGTATTGACCTAAAAGTAAATTATTTAGGTTTTGTGTTTTATGAAAAATCTCCTCGAAATGTAAATATATCTGAAATTAATGTTCTCTCCAGTTATGATAAAAGATTATCTTCATTTGTTGCAGTTACAGTTAATCCAAGTGATGAATTTATTAAAAAAAATATAATAGGTAATTTTGATTTTATTCAACTTCATGGGTCAGAAACTAAAGAAAGGGTGGCTGAGATCAAAAGTACAGGATTAAAAGTCATCAAGGCAATTAAAGTTAAAGAAGAAAATGATATTGGTGAATACAAAAAATTTGATAATACTGATATAATTTTATTTGATACACCAGGTATGGAAAAATCAATTGAGTTTCCGAAAAATTTAATCGCTAAAATTCCAAAAGGTGAAAAATATGCCTTAGCAGGATCAATTTCTCATAATAACATTGAAAATATTGCAAAATTAGGAGTTAACTTTTGTGATTTGTCGAGTAGTTTGGAATTAGATACACAAATAGGATACAAAGATCATTCAAAAATAAAAAAATTTATTAAAAAAGTAAATGAGCTTGAAAATTAAAAAAGGTATACCTTTAATTGATCAACATGATAAAAACGGTATGTGGGGTGGTAAATTTGGAGGAAATTTTGTTCCAGAAACACTTAAAAAACCGATTGAAGATTTGGAAAAGCTATTTTCAAAACTTAGAAAAGATCAAAGTTTTATCAAAGAAAGAGACTATTATTTTGAAAACTATGTAGGAACCCCAACACCTTTAATTAAATTGGATAATTTGACTGATCATCTAGGTGGAGCACAGCTATGGGCTAAAGTCGTTTCTGAAAATCCTGGAACTGCGCATAAGGTATATGCTTGTATTGTTCACTGTTTAATTGCAAAGCGAGCAGGCAAACGCTACGTCTGCACAGATACCGGCGCCGGGATGCAAGGTAAGAATTTAGCAATGGTGGCAAAAAAATTTGGTTTGAGAGCTAAGATTTTTATGGGTGTACGAGACTTGGTGCGCCAGAAAAAAAATGTAGATGTAATGAAAAAATATGGAGCTGAAGTTGTACCTGTGACTTCTGGAAGTCAAACATTAGTTGATGCTGTAAGTGAGTCTATGAGATATTGGGTTGCAAATTGCCAGGACGTCCACATGGTAATTGGCTCAACAGTTGGTCCGTCAATCTTTGTAAAAATTTCGGGGTATAGTACTTCTCAAATTTCTAGAGAATTAAAAGTGCAATTAATAGAGGAATTTGGAGAGATCCCTAATAAACTTAAATTATTAAATTGTGTGGGTGGAGGTTCTAGTGCCTACGGGTTCTGGAGTGAATTTATAGATTATGATAAAAAGCACGTGAGTCTCATCGGGGTGGAAGCTGGTGGTTCAAAAAAAAGCAAACTTCATGCTGCTCCTTTAAGTAATAATTCTAAACTTGGTGTACTTCATGGAGCTAAGGCTTATTGTATTCAAAACAATGATGGTCAGATTGGTGAAACAGAAAGTCTGTCAAGCGGACTTGATTATCCATCAGTGAGTCCTTTACATTGTTTTTTAAAAGACACAGGTAGAGCTGAATATACTTCAGCAACTGATGAGGAGGCATTAAATGCTTACAAACTTGTTTCAAAGTTGGAGAATATATCTCCATCTCTTGAGCCAAGTCATGCCTTTGCAACTGCAATTTCTCTTGCACCTAAACTCAGTAAAGATACTATTTTATGTATTGATAGCTGTGGCCATTCTTTAAAAGACTCTGATATTATAAAAGAAAAACTTGGTTTTTATACAGAATGAAATCTGAAATTCAATTAACTTTTGAGAACTGTAAAAGAGAGAATAGACCAGCCTTGTTAACTTATACTGTTGCTTCAGATCCAAATAAAAAAAAGAGTCTTCAAATTATAAATTCAATTGCAAGATATGCTGATATTATTGAATTAGGTTTTCCGCATTCAACACCTGTAGGAGATGGTGGACAAATTCAAACTAGCTCAAATAGAGCAATTAAAAATGGTTTTAAAATGCGGGATTCATTTCAAATAGCGAACAAATTTAAAAAAAACTATAAAAACAAACCAGTAATTTTAATGGGCTATTACAATATGATTTATCAGTATGGCGAAAATAGATTCCTAAAAGATTGTAAAAAATCAGGTGTCTCTGGAATTATTTGTGTGGATTTGCCTTGGCCAGAAAATAAAGATTTTGCAAAAAAATGTAAAAAGAAATCAATAAATTTTATTCAACTTTTAGCGCCTACAACAACAAAAGATAGAATGAAGAAAATTATAAAAGACTCGCATGATATGGTTTATTATATATCAATGCTTTCAACCACTGGGGGTAAACTTAAAGTATCGCCAAGAAAAATTTTAGAGAACTACAAAAAAATTAAAAGAATGAACTCTAAGAAAAACTTGGTTATTGGTTTTGGAATCACTGAAAAGACTATAAAATCTCTTAAATCTGCAGATGGCCTAGTTGTAGGCAGTTTGTTGTGTAAAACTATTACTAATTCACTCAAAATGAGACAAAATCCTGTCACAAAGTTAGATAAAGTTGTGTACAATCTGAAAAAAAAAATTATATGAATTGGATTTCAAAATTTATTAAACCAAAGATCAAATCACTTTTTGAAAAAAAATCATCAAAATCTGAGGAAAATCTTTGGACTACATGCGGTTGTAAAAACTTAATATATAAGGAGGATATGCAGGCCAACCTAAAGGTCTGTCCTAAGTGTGGAGCACATCACAAATTAACTTGTCGAGAAAGATTTGAAACTTTTTTTGATAATAAAGAATTTGAATTGATTGAAACTCCTTTACCTAAAGATGATCCGTTAAATTTTGAAGATAAAAAAAAATATACTGATCGATTAAAAGCTGCTCGAAAACTAACCGGTCAAGATGATGCAATTTTAATTGCAAAAGGAAAAGTGCAAAATATCGAAATGGTAGTTGGTGCACAAGATTTTAGGTTTATTGGTGGATCATTTGGTGCTGCCTCTGGAGAAGCATTTATAGCTGGTGCTCAGCAAGCAATTGAAAATAATGTTCCATATGTTTTCTTTAGTTGTTCTGGTGGCCAAAGAATGATGGAGTCCTCAATAGCTCTTATGCAAATGTCTAGAACAGCTTTGGCTGTAAATGAGTTAAAGAAAAAGAATGTCCCCTTTGTAGTGGTTTTAACCGATCCAACTACAGGTGGCGTGACAGCTTCTTGGGCAATGCTAGGTGATATCTTAATTGCAGAACCTAAAGCAACAATTGGTTTTGCTGGCAGACGTGTAATTCAAGATACGGTTAGGGAGACCTTGCCTGATGAATTCCAAACAGCTGAATATGTTAAAGATCATGGTGGTATCGATTTAGTTGTTGAAAGACAATACTTAAATTCAACTATAGGAACATTGCTAAATGTTCTATTGAAAAAATCAGAGTCTCAAGCTAAACAAGACTCGAATGTTACAGTCGATAAGTCTCTACAAGCAGCTAGCTAATCATAAGCTTTTCAATAAAACTATTAATTTTGATTTAAAAAGGATCAAATTAGTTCTTAAAAAATTAAGCCATCCAGAAAGAAAACTAACTAATGTTATAAATTTTTTAGGTTCAAGCGGTAAATTTACTACCTTATTTTCTCTAAAGTGTTTCATTGAAGCTAATAAACAAACAGTAACCGCATATATCTCCCCATCCCTTAAAGATATTAAAGAACGATTTTGGATGGGTAATAGATATTTAACTCATCAAGAAATTAAACAATCAATCACGCTAATAGCAAAATTAAAGATACCTCTTACTATTTTTGAAGTTCTTACAGTAGTTTATATAATTAATGCATCAAAACAAAACACTGACTATCACTTAGTAGAAGCAGGTGCATTATTTGCTAAAGACTCGACTAATGTATTTGATTTTCCCTTAGCTCAGGTAATTGTCAATATTAATAAGCAACATCTAAATTTTCTTAAAAAAAAGACATTAAATGAAGTTGTTTATCAGAAAGTAGGTTTTTTAAGTAATTTTACACAAATTTATGTGGGCAAGCAAAGACCTGATGTTTTAACTAAAATTAAAAAAAATCTTAAGAGTAATAAAAGTAAAATAAATTATCCAAATTCTTGGAAACTATTAAAAAAAAATAAGCACTTTTTTTATAGAGATAAAAAAAATAAAATTAAGCTAAATACCAAAGATATTCACTCAAAAGGATTATTGGAAAATCTTTGTCATGCAATCAAAATAGCGCTTGATCTTAAAATTGATAAAAAAGTAATTGAAAGAACTATTCCAAGTATTTCTTTTGAGGGAAGATTTCAATATTTAAAAAAAGGAAAGATTAAAGATAAACTTTATAAAAATGAGCAGATTATGCTAGATGGTGCTCATGCAGAAGCTGATGCTAAAAATTTAGCTAATTATTTAAGAAATATTAAAGTGCCTAAATACGCTGTTTGGGCCATGATGAAAAATAAAGAACCTGATTTATTTATTAAGCAATTTAAAGGGATTTTTAAAAAGATAATAACTATTCCGATTGAAAATGAGCAGAATTGTATGTCTTCTAAAGATTTAAAATCTATATGTAAAAGAAATCGATTTAATGTGGATGAAGCTAATAACATAAATGATGCAATTAAGAAAATAAGCTCCCCTGAAAAGAAACTAGTAAACTGCATAGGTTCTCTTTATAATGTTGGAAATATACTGAATAAAAATTAGATATGAGGCTGGATAAACTCTAACATATCTTTCTCACTAGTTGCCCCAACTTTAGTACCTACAAGTTTTCCACCTTTAAATAAAAGCACTGTAGGCACACCTCTGACTGAGTACTTGGTAGGTTCGTTAGGTTGGTTTTCAATATCATGATAATAACAGTCAATTTTATCGGCCATATCATTTGAAATCTTTTCTATAATTGGTTTTAATTGCTGACATGGTCCGCACCAGCTTGCCGAAAATTGAATTAGATTTAATTTACTACCATTAATCTGATCTTGAAATTTTTCGTCTGTAGAGTCTTTAAAAGCCATACACCTTAAATAAGTATTTTTAATTTTTTGTCAACTATGCAGATGAGTAATGTTTTTCTAAATCTTCAACGTATGCGTTAATATCATCTAAAATTTTTAATTTTTCCTTATCATCTTGTTTTTCATATTTTGCTCTTAAAGTGTCAATTTCTGAATAAGTTCTTGGTATAGTGTTCCATTTTTCATTGTTCGTACTCAAAAGTTTCTTGGCTGTATCTTTATGTATTAAATTATAATCCTCTTTACTTAAAACTTCAGGTTTTTCCATATAAAGAAGTTTTTTTCCAAAATATTGTAGACGCTCATCTTTAAATTTAGAAATTACACTTAATTTTTTATCCCACTCAGCAGAATGGAATTCAGGCATTACTTTATTGTCCTCTACTGTTGTAAATTTAGCGTAGATACTTTCCTCGTTATATAAATCTTCTTGCGATTTACTTTGTTCTTTTTCCTCTATCTCTGAACGCTTTATAGATTGAATTTTTTCTGCAAATTCTTTATTTTTTCTAACAAGTTCTGCCCTAGCTTTTAATTTTGATATCCCTATAACTTTATACTCCTCAAATTTATCTCCATAAGATGGATTCATTATAACTGGATGTTTATTATGTCTTACGGTTCTCATGAACTTTGGTTGCTTTTTCATTGCAGCCTCTAGTTCCTTTAATGGCATGTTTAAGTAAGGTGTTGGATCATGCCTTAAATCAAAACATAAAGGCCATTGATATTGAGGATGCTGACACACAAAAGTTTGTACATAAGGTCTACTACGTCCGTAAAAGTATTCATTAGTGCAAAAGAAAAGTTCTTTTTTGATTATTTCTAACGATTGAGTTTTATCCATAGTTAACATGCTTGCTTTCCAAACATTAGGTGCTTTTTTAGAAATAATTTTAGCTATTCCTACTGTTGCCATAACATCACCAATTGCACTATGAGCATCGCCATGTTCAATACCGTTTAAAGGTGCCATTTGATCTAATTTATAAACATCATTACCTTTTTCGTTAACAGAGTTTTTTAAAGTGTTTGGATAGTACAAATTAGCTGCTCTAGCTAAACTCAGAACATCTCCTCTAGTGTTTCCATTCGTGCTTGTGATGTAAGGATATTCTAAAGTTTGAAATAAAGTACACCTTAAAAACTCTTCGTCGAATTCTATCGAGTTAAATCCTATATAAGTAGCTTTTCCCCATCTTTTTAAAGTTTCAACAAATTGTCTTATCATCTCATAATGAGATAAATTTGAATTCTTTAACATCTGGGGTGAAGATTTATTTACAATCAGTGCCATAGCCTCAGGAATAATTCCAGGACTTAACCTGCATCGTGCATCAAATCTATCTAGTTCATCGAGATTATCATTGGTTAAGACAGCGCCAATTTGAATTATCTGTCCCCAATATTTATTGGAGGAACTAGTCTCGAAATCATAAAAAACAAAGTTTGACATATTCAATTTTTATTTTTTTTACTTTTATTTTTAATTTTATCTCTATATTTTTGCTGTCTAACAGGATGTGAGTGTGCTTGACAACAGTATTTTATATTTTTTTTATAAGCATAGAAAGGTTTTTTGCATTTTACATATTCACAAAATTTGAGAACTTTGTTTTGGTTGGTAAAATCATTCATTATCATCATGCCAATCATTCCAATAAGTGATTTAGCCTTATAAAATTGTTGTCTATTTGCGTTTTCATTTGGTCTACCGTCAAAATTAATAGAGGGTACACATCTTCCCATTATGCTACTAAGATTTTTATTAAAATTAGCTGCTTTTAAAAATCTATTCTCTCTTACATGTT
Source organism: uncultured Pelagibacteraceae bacterium (assembly GCA_902542165.1). Taxonomy (GTDB): domain Bacteria; phylum Pseudomonadota; class Alphaproteobacteria; order Pelagibacterales; family Pelagibacteraceae; genus Pelagilacustribacter. The sequence continues at coordinate 81,789 of CACBTF010000002.1, read as the reverse complement.
TTTTGGGATCAAATTTATAATCGTATGTGTTATAATAATTACTAATTAAATCAAAAATTTTTACAGCGTAACCCTCAATGAGTTCGTAAGACTCCATGTAAAATGCTCTATAAAAGAATTCATCATCTGATTCCTTTATTAATTTGTCAAAGCCTTGATCATTTCTAAACCAACCTCTTAAATTACTCTCTTTACAAAATTCTAAATCTGATTTGAAGAATTTATTATTGTGCACGTCTATTTGATAGAATCCTGGTTTTTGATAAGAGCGGTTTTTTTTAATCAAATTTTGGATTTCAATTTTTTTTGCATCATTTATTAAATAAAAAAAATCCATAACATCCTCTGCTTTTTTTTTATTTATAGAAAAAAAATTTTCTAGAGTATCTAAATCATTATTTTCAAATTTTATAAAACCCATGCTATATTTCCAAGATCCCTCCATATAACATAGGAATGGCTGAAAACACGCAAAGCTTAATTCCTTTAGGTGAATACAATGTTGAAAAATTCTAGCATCAGATAGTTCTGCACTTCTCTCTGCAGACTCTATATCTTTTTTATTTAAATGCGGTTGTCTAAAATTCAATCTAGTAAAATCTTTCAATTTTTTTTTGTTATATTCAAACATTTTTTCATCAAATTCCTTTTTCTTTTCTTCGTTGAGTTTATTTCTGATTAAGGTCGCTTGACTATTAACAACGTCTAGTGAGGAAGCACTTTCGTATATTAGAAATTGAGGTTCTAAAACAATTTTATCAACTAATTCAAATACTGACCCAAGTAAACCAAATTTATTACACCAATTAAGAATTAGTTCCTTTTTAATTGATTCGCTTTGCATATCTTTTTCTAATATTTTTTTTTCAAGATTTTTAATTTTTTTCAAATTATCTTCAGAGACAATTGGGATTGACGCTAATTCAAAATTTTTATCTGTTGCTATTAATTCATTTAATTTATCTCTCATTTCTGCAATAATTGTAAAAATAGCATGTTCTTTCTTGCCGCTAAATCCACTGAGAATTTTGCCAAGTTCAAACAAAGCTAAATGGGGGGACTCTTCTCTTCTGTTATGAGTTTCGAAATTCTTCTGATAAATTTCCATTGGATAATATGATTGAAAAATTTCATTATCTATATTCTCTAAATCATATTTTGTTAGATCATCAATCTCAGGGATTATGAATTTACCTTCATAAAACTTGTACTTTTTAGCTTTAAACCAAATGTTATTTCTTACACTCATGAAAACTTTATATAATTAAATAGTTATGGTTTAAACAGTTTAAACCATAACTTTATTGAAGTAAAAGGAGATTAAGTATTAACGCATTAAACACTAACAAAGGAGGAAAAATGGTTAATATTGACGGAAAAAGACGAAGACTCATCCCCCAAAGAGGGGGGATGTACGGCAGAAGCTTAATTTGCCTAAGATCTAGTGGAATTTACATAAATTCCATAGCCGCTGAGGTAATGGATCTAGACAAGTTTAGTAATGCCTATCTAGAAAGTGACGATACTAAACTATGGATTGTGCCAAACAATGATGGCGCAAAACTTGGTAACTGCAGAATGAGAAAGCAGGGCTTAAAAGGCAAAAATAATGGCCTTCAAGCAAGAGATATCGTCTGTTCATGGATATATAGCATGTATCCCTCATTAGGAGCTTTGCTTAAAAGTAATGATAAAAACTTAAGCAGACTTCCATTGCAAAAAGATAATGGAGAATTTTTTATAGAAATTATTCCATGTTTCTTAAATACAGTGGAAACCCCGATGCAGTTACCTAATGAGACAGGTATTTATGCTTATATTGATGAGGATGAAAATCCTGAAGTTGTTTATTACGGCGCAGCCTATGGACAAACTTTAAATGAAAGATGCAGGCAGAGTAGTAAAGATAAAAAATTTACTCATATAAGTTATGCTATAATTAGCAGTGATAGTGTAAAAAAATGGGAAAAATTTTATATCGATAAACATAAATCAATATTTGGTAAAAATCCAAAATACAACTTAAGAGGAGGCGATCATACTGAATTAATTGACGAATTTTATGTAAAAAATAAAATTCCTATGATTCGGAATAATATTGCTTTATTATCTTCTCCTAAGAGCGGAGAGAAATAATGGAACCATTAAGCTCATTGATAATATTTATAGCGGGAGCGGCACTAGCCGCTTCCTCTGTTTTTTTTATACTAAAAAACAAAATAAACGATAAATCTAATAATGATGAAGAGCTTCAAGATTTTGATAAAAAATTAAATTCTTATGAGCAAACATCACAGAATATGGAAAAAACACTTATTAGTCTTACCAATAGTTTAGAAATAATGAAAAAAACTATTGATACTAGTAACTTAATGGAAACAAAACAAAGATCAGAGATTACTAGTGAAATTAAAAATTTAATTAACGCTCAAGAAAAAAGCTCTGAGCAGGCAAAAGTTGTAGGAGAAGAGGCCAAAAATTTAGCTAAAGCACTAACTGATCAGTCAAAATTTCAAGGTGATTTCGGTGAAATTAATTTAAAAAGAATTTTAGAAATGCACGGATTTAAAGAAAATGTTCATTACTCCTATCAGAAAAGTTTTAAAGATGAAAAAGGAAATATAAAAAGACCTGACTATGTAATTCATTTACCAGATAATATAGAAATCTTTATCGATTGTAAGGTAACGTTGAAGCATTGGGCTGAGTACATAAGTGAAACAGACAAGAATAAAAAAGAAGAACTCCTAAAGAAAAACTTAGATTCAGTAAAAAAACATATTAATGAATTGATTGAAAAAGATTATACTAAAGTTGTAGGTGCTAAATGTGATTTTGTTTTATGTTATTTTCCTATTGAACCTGCTTATGACGCAGCATTTGCTATGAATAAAGATCTATTTTTAAAGGCTCAAAAAAATAGAGTAATGATTTGTAGACCTTCAACTATTATGTTTTGTCTCAGTTTAATTAAAAATGTTTTCCAAAGACAAAAGATTAATGAAAACGTAAATGAGGTGAGCCGTCAAGCTGGTGCCTTATATGATCATTTTGTAGTTTTATTAGAAAACTTAATGGTAATTGAAAAAAATATGTCTAAGGTAAGTGATGGATTACAAACCGCTTTCAATCAAATTAAACAAGGGAGAGGATCATTAATTTCAAGAATAGAAAAATTAAAAACTTTGGGGGTTCAAAATAAAAAAGAACTGCCAAATAATTTCAAATCTGAGAACGAGGAAAATCAGAATATAAAATTAATTAAAAAGTAATGATTAATTTTCTTGAAACTATTTCTCTTTAAATTTCATAATTTTTTTTGCTGGAATTGTCTTTTTTATCCAAGTTAAAGGAATATTTTTAAAACCTTTATAAGCTGCAAAATAAGCCCCAACAAAATTTGCCCTGGAACAATTACATCCTCCAGCTTTAATAGTTTTAATAATTGCAGATTTATAATTATTAGAGGTAATCATAGCATGAATGGAGCCCATGAACGTACCTGGATAACTGCACGCCTTTCCAAATTTCTTTACAACTTTTGTATGATTATGTTTTTTTAATCTTAAAACCTTTTTAATATTAGCAACAACGTCTTTGAAATAACGTTTTCTCTCATACTTTCTTGCAAAAGCATTTACAGGACTTTTCTCACCTTTCATTGCTAGATCTATTATCTCTAATTTTGCTAACGCGTAAGTTTCATTTACTTTAGAATTAGCTACACTTTTAATAATCTTTTTTAAGTCTGGCTCTGAATTACTATAAAGAAAATAAGGTAAAGCGGCGCAATAACCATCAGACTCGTTTACCTTTTTGCCTCCAGTTGTGCTCTTCTTAGTTTTTATGTTTTGAATAGTTTCTAATATGTTTTGGTGAATCCAAGGGCCATTCATGGGCCCTTTCCATTTAATCTTTTTGTATTTTTTTCTGAGTTTTAAATTCTTCCAATAAGCGGAACCTGGTCCAAAGTTTTTGACAACATTTTTCTTAAAATTTTTTAAAACATCTGATTTTTTTTTTGTTGAAATTAATGTTCTAAACATTACTTGTCCAACATCATTGTAGCCGGAAACTTTACCTGTTTTGATCGAATAAAATGGACTTCTACTTTTTTTTAAAAAGGCAATCTCTTTTTTTCCTTTAATGTATTGATTTAATTTTTTTGGATCATAGACCCAATGCAAAGGTCTGGTGGCTGCATCAGCAACTGTTGCACCTAGAAAAATATGTAAATTATCCATTTCCTATAGCTTTCTTATTTGCTAAGGATCCACAAGATGCATTTATGTCTCTACCCCTACTTCTTCTAAATAGAGAAAGAAAACCTGCTTCTTGAATTTTTTTAGAAAACTTATCTATATTTTCTTGAGTTGCTGGTTTGAAATCTTTATTGGATAGAGGATTAAACTCAATCAAATTTAATTTTGAAGGAACTTTTTTCATAATCTTTATTAATTCTTTTGCATGATCATTTGTTAGATTTTCATCTAAACATATCCATTCAATAAAAATAGGTAATTTTGTTTTTTCATAATATTTTTTTAGCTGTGGTAATAATGAATTAATAGAATATTTATCATTTACTGGCATTAATTCTGATCTATGTTTTGGTATTGAGCTATGTAAACTCCATGCAAGATAAACATCTAACTCATTTGCAGCCCACTCTATTGCATCTAAATTATCTTTTTTAGTTCCTACTCCTACTGTACTTACTGTAATTCTAGTTCTTCCGTACTCCAAGCCATCTTTATTTTTTGAATTGTCTATAGCAACTTTAACATTATCTAAGTTCAGAAAAGGTGAGCCTTCACCCATCAATACCTGATTAGTTATTTTTTTCTGTGTCGACCAATCATTTATATAATCTTTACTTAAAATTATTTGTGAAATTATTTCCCCCGGTGATAAATTCCTCACTAATTTTTTTGAAATTTGAGCTGTTGCACAAAATTCGCAAGATAGATAACAACCCACTGATACAGATAAACAAATTGTATATCTGCTTTGAGATTTATCTGGAATGAGGACTGTCTCAACATTCCGTTTATCTTTAAGTTCTAAAAGAAATTTTATTGTCCCGTCTTTAGATTTTTGAACATCTATAATTTTTGGTTTTTCTAAACTAATTAAATCTTTGATTTTGTTTTTAAGTTCAACTCCAAATGTTGTAAGCTCATCAAAACTTTTAATATTTTTTTTATAAACTGCATTAAAAAGTTGTTGAGACCTCATCTTTGCTTTTTTTGGCTCTACTTCTCCTTTTTCAATTAAAAAAGCTTTGAGCTGATCAAAATTAAGATCATAAAAATTTTGTTTTTCCATTGAGAAGATATTAAAGGCTTGAGTGGGGATTTTAAAGTCCCCACCCTATAAAAGTTTAAAGCTGATTTTTATCAGTTTTTAAATGCTTCAAAATTTTTCCAGAATTTTTTCCGTTTTTAACCAAATAACCAGCCGTTCCATTGGCGTTAGCCTCGGGGGCTTTTTGGTTTTTACTTAACTGCATTGAGAGTTTCTGCTCAGCTTTTTTAACGGCAGAATTTCCATACAGTTTGCTAAATCTATTCATAGCAACTCCTTTCATTTCTACCGACTTTGCAACCCTTTATAGGTCCGGCATGTCGAATGCCGAGTCTTTTTTCCCATGACAGATGGGTAAGTAAACTTTAATATAAGGTTTATATTTGTCAATGGATAATAAGCTTTTAGGAGTAATCATTATAGGTTTTGGTCTATTAGTTCTTTTCAGCGAACAAGAATACTCGTGGGTTATATCAGCCATTGCAGTGGGGATAGGTTCGGGATTTCTAATACGAAAAAATGAAAAAAATGATATAGACAAATAAAGATGTCTAAAAAAATTTTTATTGTTTACGGCCATCACGACATAAAAAAATCATTTAATGCTTCCGTAAGAGATACTTTTATCGAAGAAGCAAAAAAATTAGGTTATCAAATTGATTTAATTAATTTACATGAGGAAAAACCGATACCTTTTTTTGATGGTTCTGGCCCTAATGATCAAATTTTAGATTATAGAAAAAGACTAGAAGCTAGTGATGTATTATTTATGATTTCACCTTGTTATAATCTGAGAGCAACTGCAATTTTAGAAAATTGGATTGATTTGACTTTAGCTCCTAAATGGTTTTTCTCTTTTAAAAGACTTGTTGGCAATTGGGGTTATCCTGTTGCAGGTGCGATGAAAGGTAGAAAAGCTATAATGTCTATGTCTTACGGCGGAAATTGGTTTTCAATTCAAACCTGGTTTCAAAATATTCCATTTAGGAGAATTAAAGCAGGAGTTTTAAAGCTTGGTGGAATGGAAACAACCTACATAAGATTTTATGAGGTTTTACCAGGTATGACACAAGAAAAATTTAATTCACATATGGAAAAAGTAAGAAAACTAGTGCGAAATTTATAATAATTTAAATTTCAATTTAAAAAGTATATAAGGCAGTTATGGAAAGTTTTAAAAATTGGATGACTGAAGCAGCTAACATCATGTTTGATGATAGTAAAAACGACTTAAGAAGCTTGCCAAAGTCTGTAAGGCTTCAAATTTTAATTGTTTTATCTTTTATTTGGTCCACTGTGTTTAGCCTCTATGTATTTAGCGTAACCTCTTTTATTTTTGGTTGGGCTGGAGTAGTAATGGCGCATATTGGATTAATCATAGCAGTTTACTTAACATTTAAATTTTTTCATAAAAAACAAGAGCAACCAGTCAGCGTTTTTCAATCTGGAAATTATAACCCAGCAAAAATATTTGCAGTTTTTTTCATTGTTTTTTTTATCTTTATTTTCACTAAAGGAATTGATGTTCTAACAAGAACCAATAGCTACGAAACACCTTACTCTGGTCCTGAAACTACTACTGAAGAGAGAATCAAAAGATTTGTAAAATAACGATTTCAAGACTAAAATTATTTAATGAAATTATTAAGAGTTGGTAAGTTGGGAAGTGAGATTGTTGCTGCCTTAGATAGTAATAATGTCATTAGGGATCTTTCGGATCACATTAAAGATTTAAATCCACAGACTATAAATGAAGAAACATTAAATAAATTAAAAAGTATAAAATTATCTGAGCTAAAGGAAATCAACTCAAATATAAGAATTGGAGCTTGCATCTCAAATCCCGTGGATTTTTTAGCAATAGGTTTAAATTATAAAGCACATGCGGAGGGCACCAAATCAAAATTACCGACTGAACCAATTGTTTTCAATAAAAGCTCAGGATGTATTCAGGGTCCTAATGATCAAATAGTAAAACCTAAATCTGCTAATAAAATGGATTACGAAGTTGAAGTTGGAATGATTATTGGTCGAGAAGGCAAATATATTATAAAGGAAAATGCTCAAGATTATGTATTTGGCTATTGTATAGTTAATGACATATCCGAAAGGTCTTGGCAAAAAGAAAGAGGCGGTCAATGGATTAAAGGTAAATCTATAGCAGGACCAACAGGGCCCTACCTTGTGACCAAAGATGAAATAAAAAACTTAAATAATATTAATTTAGCGCTAGATGTAAATGGCAACAGAAGACAAACTGGAAATACAGAAAGAATGATTTTTAATTTCAATTTTTTAATTTCTCACTTAAGTCAATTTATGACTTTATACCCTGGGACAATTATCACTACCGGGACACCTGCGGGTACGGCAATGGAAATGGAAAAACCTGAATTTCTAAAAGCAGGTGACAAACTTCACTTAAAAGTAGATGGACTAGGTGAGCAATTCCATGAAATAATAGATGAATAAATATGTCAAAAAGATATTCGGGTAAAAGTCAAAAAGATAGAAGCTTTATGAAAAAAGCAAAGTTATCTTTAAAAGAAAAGAGAAAGCTTAAAAGAGAGAGAAAAAATAAATAATGTGCGGAAGATATAGTATTAGGAAACCAGTTACTAAAACCGCTGATTTGGTAAAAACAAACATTAAGGTTGAGGATACAGATAATTATAATGCACACCCAACTCAAAAGTTACCTGTAATAAAATCCTATTCAAATGGTAAGGCTCTTGAGCTCTATGAGTGGGGATTAGTTCCGAGTTGGTCTAAAAAATTAGATAAGTTTTCCCCCCTCATTAATGCAAGAAGAGAAACCCTTATGGAAAAAGTTACTTTTAAGAATCTTATCCAGACATCAAGATGTATTATTCCAGCTGATGGATATTATGAATGGAAAAGACAAGATAAAACAAAAACTCCATATTATTTTTCAAGAGAGGGTGATGAATTGATGTATTTTGCCGGGATATATCAAAATAATCAGTTTTGTATAATTACAAGAGAAGCTACTGAAAAAATTAGTACCATCCATCACAGAGAGCCAATGATTATCAATCAAAGCCAGATTAATAATTATTTGAATATTAAAAAAGATGCTATGGAAATATTAAACTCTATTAAACCACCCAATTTAAAGTTTCATGAGATATCAAAAGATGTTAATAATCCAGTAAATAATGACCCTACTTTAATTAAACCTTTAAATTAAATGAATTTATCTATCACACCAGGAAAAAATAATGTTGGAGCTTATATCAACGACATTAATTTAAAATCTCTAGATCAAGATCAAGCAATAGAAATCAAAAAGATTTTAAACCAATTTGGCGTGATATTTATTAAAGAACAAAATCTTGATCCTGAAACTTATCAAAATTTTGCAAAAACTATAGGGCAACCTGTAGTGTATCCAAGACTTAAAGGACTTGATGAAAAATTTCCATTTATAAATGTAATCGAGAGAAAGCCCGATGATAAAAATTTAAGCTTTGGTTCTAGCTGGCTTCACCAAGACACGAGTTATTTATCTAATGATAGACCAAGATATACAATGTTAATGGGTAAGGAAATACCAGTTGGCCAAGGTAATACTATATTCTCATCTGGCTTTAATGCTTACGATAAATTACCAGATGATATCAAACAAAAAATTAAAGATGCTACTGGAGTTTTTTCATCGGCAGGTCCTATAGCAGTAACAAGACTTGAACGAGAAAAAGAAATGGGCATCAAATCTTCAGAAAGTATGGAAGCTGAACACCCAATAGTTATTACCGTTGATGGAAAAAATACCTTATATGTATCTCCAGGACATTTAATGAAAATTAAAAATGTAAAAGAGGGCGAAGCTGAATATTTAAAAAATTATTTAGTAGACCATGTGAACAAAGAAGAGTTTATATTTTCATATGAGTGGACTAAAGGTGATATTTGTCTTTGGGATAATTTAAGCATTCTACATATGGCTAGTGAAATCAAAAACTGCAGAAGAGTAATGCATAGAATAACAATTAAATAATTATTTTTTTAAAACTGTAAGGTGTCCCATTTTTCTTTTTTCTTTAATTGATTTTTTTCCATAGTCATAAAAAAATTCATCTTTATTAAATTTTTTTGATCTGAAGGTTTCGATATCTCTTCCTAGAATATTAAGCATTTCAGCATTAGAAATTTTTTCTACTTTTTCTGGACCTAAATCACATACTGCTCTTACATGATTTTCAAATTGACTAATGTTAAAAGCATTTATTGTTAAGTGACCAGAATTATGAACTCTGGGAGCAATTTCATTTACTAACAAATTATCATTTTGGTCAATAAAATATTCAACACACATCGTGCCAATGTAATCCAATTTTTCTGAAATAATTTTTGCACTGTTCTGTGCTTTAGTAAAAATTTCTTTATTAATATCAGCAGGAATTTTTGAATGATTTAAGATTTGGTCTTTATGAATATTTTCAATAGGCTCATAAATATAAGTTTCACCATTTAAATATCTAGTGATTATAACTGATATCTCTTTTGTTAGGTTTACCCTTTTTTCTAAAATATAGTCAGCAGTGAAACACCAATCTTTTTTAACATCATCAAGGGAATTTAAAACAAATTGTCCGTGCCCGTCATAACCAAGTGTGTTTGACTTTAAGATTCCAGGTAATAAGTTTTTATTCTTTTCAACATCTATAGCCTGTTTAATAAAGGCCCAATCTGTTGTTTCGATACCTAAATCGTTGACAAAAGTTTTTTCTAACCTTCTATTCTGAATTATTTTATTTATCTCAGGTTTAGGTAAGACTTTTTTCTTTAATTCTATTTTTTTTAAAATATCTACTGGTATATTTTCAAATTCAAAGGTTACAACATCAACTTTATCAATAAATTCTTTAATTTTATTTTCATCATCATATTTAGAATAAATAAATTCGTTAGAGTAATTTTGTGCAGGACCTTGTTCATCATCAGATATAACTACTGTTTTAATGCAAAGTTTTTTAGCTGCTTGACAAAGTAGTGAGCCTAATTGTCCTGAGCCTATAATCCCTAAAGTGATGTCAGACATTTATTATTTAGGTTTTTTTTTAATGGATTGAGTTTGGATTCTCCTCCATTTTTCTAAATTTGATTTTACTTTTGTATCAAAGTTGCCAATTATTGAAGCAGCAAGAATACCTGCATTAAAAGCACCATCGATTGCAAGACATCCTACAGGAACACCTTTTGGCATTTGTGCCATTGATAGTAAGCTGTCAAGGCCTTTTATTTTTTTAGTTTCCATAGGGACGCCTAATACTGGTAAAGTAGTCAATGAAGCAACCATGCCTGCTAAATGTGCGGCTCCACCTGCTCCTGCTACAATTACTCCAAAACCATTTTTTTCAGCTGTTTCTGCAAACTGAAACATTCTCTTTGGAGTTCGGTGGGCGCTGATTATAAAAGTTTGATGCTTAACCTTAAGTAATTTTAGAATTTTTTCACAGTCTTTCATTACGGAGAAATCACTTTGGGAGCCCATAATGATAGCAACTTTATTATTTTGTTTCTTAGTTTTCACAGACTAATTTAACAATTATGGCTCTAAAAACAATGGCCTAATGTTCATTAGGCCACTGAATAGTTTTGGAGGAAAGATGTTAAGCTCTTGCTCTAAAAAGTAAAGCTTTTGGCGAGTTTTGAAGCTCGAATAAAGAAACTCTTCTTAATTTTTTAGCAGTTGATTTGTTTTTACTTTTTTTAAGTGCTCTTAATTTCATAAATTATTATTAGTTTATTTTTAGATATTTAAGTAATGCTAAAATTGCAAACTTGATTTGAATTTAGCTAGAGATTTAGGCAAAGATTTGGCTGCTATTGGTCAAATTTATATTTTTTCTAATAAATCTATCGGAAGTTTACCTACAGACCCATTGCTGTCTATAACTGCTAATTCAACTTGTGCTGTAACTAGTGTTTCATTGTCTCTAGAAACTTCTTGTAATAAATTAAGTCTTACAGGTGATTTTTTTGTGACCTTTGTTTTAACCTGAAGATTGTCCTCAAAATTTGCAGATTTTAAGTATTTAACGTTGCATTCTCTTACGACAAAGATTGCATTAAAATTATCTCTCAATTGTTTGTGGTTAAGTTTTAAATGATCGTAGATCATTTCTGTTCGTGCTCGTTCAATAAAATGTAAATACCTTGCATAATAAACAATCCCTCCTGCGTCAGTATCCTCATAGTAAACTTTTGTTTTATAAATATGGCCTGCCATATAATTGACAATAAGCTTTAAAGAGCTCCATTTCAACAAAGATAAGATGATTTTCTTTTTTTTGACTAATTTATGCCAAGCAAAACGCAGAATTTTAAATTAACTTTTAATTATGAAAACATTATCTATTATATCTTTATTGCTTTTGTTAACAAACTGCGCTGGTGGAAACATGGCGAAAATAAAAATTGGCAAACGTTGTACAACTGTTGATACAAGCCAATTACAAGAGTCTTCTTATATTTGGGTAGTAAGCAAAGAAGCTCAGAAAGATTTTGACAAAAGAATTAATAAGTCAAATTGTCTAGATAGCTAAAAAGTTATTTAAATTAAAATAATTCATGATAATAAGGGGTATGAACTTACCCCTTATTATTGTTTGTATCGTAATCGTTTTAGCTCTAATTATTCTGCCTTTAATCGTCTCCTATAAAGCTGAAAAAAAAGAAAAATATAACAAAAATGAGTGGGATAAAATAAAAGAATATGCGAATAAACTTAACAACAAAACTAGAGAAAAATAATAATAGAAATAATGAAAAAATTATTGTCTTTTCTAATAATTATAATTTTTTTTAATATAGAACTTGTTGCGATGGACCAAAAACCTTCCCACCATATTTATAAAAATGGAAAGTTATTTGCTTTTAGAAACCTTGAAGGTGGCCCAAAAAGGGACCCTAATTTTAAATGGAATTGGAAAGTTTTTAGGGAAGAGAAGAAAAAAATTAAGATTGATTATCCCCCCGAGCATGTAATTGATAAAGAAATAGTTTTAAAAAATCTTGAAAAATATAAATTGGACTCTTATGTGATGTGGCTTGATCATGCAAGCTTTATAATTAAACTTGGAGACACTACAATTATTACTGACCCAGTTTTTGAAAAGAATTATGGACCTATGATATTTGGTCCCAAGAAATACATAGAATCTCCTTTGACCCTTAAAGAGCTTCCTAAGATAGATTTATTTTTGCTGACACACAATCATTACGATCACATGAGTATTCGTACGATAAAAAACTTTCCTTATAAAAATGCTGAAGTTCTAGTACCTCTTAAGCTTGGTAAATATTTTACAAAAAATGGATATAAAAAAGATACTGTTAGAGAAATGGATTGGTTTGATAAAATTAAAATTAATGATGAAATCACAGTAACTATGCTTCCAAGCCAACACTGGTCTAAACGGTGGATTTGGGGAGATGGAAATACAAATAGAACACTTTGGGGGAGTTTTTTAATTGAATACAAAGATAAAAAAATCTTTTTTGCTTGTGATACTGGACCTGCACCATTTTATAAAGAATTAGGAAAAAAATTTGGTCCTATTGATTTGGGTTTTGGAAATTTGGGGGCCTACAATTTTTATCCAATTGTTCCAGTCAAGGATAAATCTACAGCTCACGCAAACCCTGAAGAACTTTTATCTTTAATGAAAGATTTAAAAGTAAAAAAAGTTATTGGGATGCATTGGGGGACAGCAATATTAAGCTTGGAACCTATTTGGGAGCCTCCAGTAAGATTCAAAGAAAATGCTGAAAAGTTTGATTATAAAAAAGAAGAGGCAATTATATTTAAAATTGGTGAGATTAAAAAATTAGAAGATCTCATTAACTAACTTTTCTTTTATTTCTTTCGCTATCTAACAATTTTGTTAATGCGTCAACCATTACATCTGAAGCTTTAAATATTTCATTTGGATGAAATTCATGTGTTATGTGATTTTCCGGATCGGTTTTATCTTCAATTATTATTCCATCATCTGGTGAATTATTTTTTATATAAATTAAAATTAACCAATCAGCTTCGATCGAATCGTCCCATTTAATATAAATTTCTCCAGTTTCAAATCTTTTATCAATGCATCTGATGATACTTAAATATTTAGGAATATATTTTTTATTTAATTGAAAGCACAAGCTGTGAGCTGAACGATAAAAACTTTCAAGAGCATATTCGATCTTTTCTCTCTCTTCATTATAGACTCTCTCTTTTTCTAATAACGTTGCTTTATCATCAGTTTCTTCTACTTTAATACCTAAATTTGCAACTCTTTCTCTTATTGCTTCATTTATTTTTTGCTCTCTGATTAACTTGTACTTTTCTTTAATTTTATCAATACGTTGCTGAACTTCTTCGTATGATTCCCTTTGTTGACTTAAAACAAATTTTTCAAGATTTTTGATTTCTAATTCTTCTCTTTTTCTAAAAAGATCAATTTTTTTCTCCAATTTGATTTGCTCTAAAAATTGCCTTTGTTTTTCAGCTCTTTCTTTTCTAAGCTCAGCTTGTTCTAATTTTATAAATCTTTGTAAATCTAGTTTTCTTTCTTTTTCAAGTATTTGCTCCTCTTTAAGCTCATTTCTTTTTGTCTCTAAAGCTAATTTTTCTTTTTGTAGTAATCTTTTTTGAGCATCCTTTTTTTCTTGTTCCATAAGCTTTAGTTTTATTTTTTTTTGTTTTTCTCGCTCCTCTAAAATAATTTTTTTTATTCCTGAAACTTTATCGGAAATACCTATGAAAAATGTCTGTAGTGTTTGATCTAAATTAATTTTAAATCTAAAAATAGATTTAACTTTATCATTTAGTCTTAATAAGCCTGAAACTATAGCTCTTGTTTTTTGGGGCTTTTTATTTGGTTTCTTAAATTTAAAATTTTTCTTTAATTTTACTTTTTTAGTTCTTTTTATTTTTTTCTTTACTGTTCTTTTCGATTTTTTACTTTTTCGAGTTTTCTTATTTCTTGTTTTTTTTCTTTTTTTTCTAAATCTCTGAATTAAGGATTTTATTTGTTTTTTTTTCTTAACCTTTGCAAGTTTTTTTTTCTTCTTTTTCATACTAGCTATTAATTAAATAGCACTTTTTATGAATATATATAGTCTCTTGTACGGTGAGCTGATTGAAAGTTCTTAACAATTTGTAATTGAAAAACGACTAGATCTCTATATCTAAATGCTGCTGCACAGCTAGCCATATAAAATTCCCACATTTTTACAAATCTTTCATCAAATAAATCTTTTACTTCCTTTTTCTTTTCTAAAAACCGCTCTAACCAACTTTCCAAAGTTTTATCATAATGCCTGATTAATGTTTCTGTATCAGCTACAATTAACCCAGTTTTTTCTATTGGGTTAATAATCTGACTAAATGAAGGGCAAACTCCGCCAGGAAATATATACTTATTTATAAACTTATTAGGTGCAGAGGGTTTATCTACCACTCCGATAGTATGTAATAAAAATATCCCGTCATCTTTTAAGAGGCTATTCATCGATTTAAAAAAAGTATTATAAAATTTTCTTCCAACATGTTCGAACATGCCTACAGAAAAAATTCTATCATATTTTCCTTTTGCTTCTCTGTAGTCAATAAGCTCAAATTTAACCTGGTTGTCTAAATTTAATTCCTTAGCTTTGCGTTTACAATATTCAATTTGATTTTTACTCAAAGAAATTCCGGTTACCGTGCATTTTTTTTGTTTTGCTATTTCAAAAGCCATACCACCCCAGCCACAACCGACTTCTAAGATTTTTTGACCCTCTTTTATGTCTAATTTTTTAATAATATGATCTATTTTGTTTTGTTGGGCTTCCTCTAAAGTTTTCGTATCATTTTTCCAATACGCGCAAGAATATAGTCTATGAGTTTTATCTAAGAAAATATCATATAACTTTTCACCTCTTGATCCACCAATGTCATAATGATGCTCAACATTTTTTCTTGATTTACCTGGTAAATTAAAATTTGTTACTGTTCTCCATGCCTGAAAAATTTTTTTAGCAATTATACTTGTTGTTGAGATTTCACCTCTACCTAAATTTTTTAAAAGATCCATTAAGAAATCTTTCATTGATGCATTTTCAATTTCAATTTCATTTCTCATATATGCTTCTGGAAACTCAAGCTCAGGATCTAATAATAATTTCCAGCTAAGATTATCTTTGAATAATTTCACGGTGATTGGTTTTTCATTTCTCGGATTGCCACAAATATATTTTTGTCCTTTTGCATCTACTAAAATTATTCCACCCTCTTTGTAAATTTTTGTAAATATTCTTGCTAAAATCATAATTTATGCTGCCAAGTTTTTTTCTACTACAAACTCTAATTTGTTTAATTTTTCAATTAGTTCCCTCTGTTTCGCATTAGACAATAAGACTAGCGGTGGCAAAATATTTTTAAATTTTTCATCTTTAATTGATAAAAAACTATGAAGAGCAGAAATCAAATTAAATTGATCAAATGTTTCTCTTACATTAATCAATTTTTCATTTTTTGATTGTGGTACTTTTTTTTCATAGTCATCGAAAACTTTTCTAGCTAAAGAGTGTGTAACATTAGTTACAGCTGATATACAACCTGAACAACCAAGTTCTAGACCTTTTAAAAGTTTTGCCTCTGAACCCGGAAACATTAAAAAATTTGGTAACTTCAAACTTTCAAATAAATTATAGCTAGAGTCTTTGCATCCTATTACATTTTCAGGAAAATCTTTTACAAGCTTAGTCACCATTTCTGCTGAAAATTTGTAACCACTTAGTTTTTCAAAATTATAAAGAATAATTTTTACTTTAGGAATAGCCGTAATTAATCTTGAATAGAATTCAAAAACTCCTTCGTCAGTATTTCCCTTATAATATGCTGGCGGCATAATTAAAAATTCTCTAAAATCGTACTCCATTGCATAACTAATTAGATCGATATTTTCATTAAGAGAATTATTTCCAGTCCCTAAATAAAACTGTTTTCTTAACTTATGACTGGAAATTTTAGCTATAAGTTCTTTCTTTTCATTTATTGAAATTAATTGGCTTTGACCTGTTGAACCAAAAAAGAAAACTCCATGTAAGCCGCTTTGAATTGCTTCACTTGCATGATTAATCGTTGCATCAATATTCAGAGTTCTATCGGCATTGAGAACACTTAATCCAGCTGCGTATACTCCTTTTTTAATCATAATCTTACCTAAATTATTCTATCTAAGTTATATTATTAAATTTAAAAATGAAAGTTTTAGTAATTCAACCAAAAATTGGTATGGGAGATATGGTAATTTATTTACCATATATTCATGCTATTTCGAAAAAGTATAAAACTGCTGTGTCAATTTTAGTGAAAGAGAATTCTCGTGCCAATCAACTTTTATCTGAAGATAGACATATTAAGGAAGTTTTAATATTGGATAGAACAAAAAATAATACTGGAACTCATGATGGTCTTTTAGGGTTTTTTAAATTAAGCAGAGATCTTAAATTAAAAGAATTTGATAAGGTTTTTATTTTTAATAGCTCATTGAGATACTTATTAATTTCTAAAATCGCTGGAATAAAAAATATCTCCCAATATCCATTGTTTAGAAAAAAAGATAATGTTGTAACATCAGCTAAAATTTTCACAGAAAATGAATTAGGAGACATTGTATCTACACAGCCAGAACTTATAATTAGTGATGATAAAGTAAATCTAGCAAAACAAAAATTTTCTAACGAGTTCAAACACATTTGTTTAGGCATATCTGCTAGTGGCCCTACCAAAAGATGGGACATCAAAAACTTTTTAAAGCTTTGTATTAATATTAACGCAAGAACACCTTCAAAATTTTATTTAGCAGCAGGCAATAATGATAAGGACTTAATTGATCAATTCCTTAACTCAGAGTTATCAAATAATTGTATTTCATTTAAAGACTTAAAAATAAGTGAAACATTGCCCATTATTAAAAATTGTAACCTTTATATTGGCAATGATACTGGTTGGTTACATATATCATCAGCCTTAGGTATAAAATGTTTAGCTTTATTTATGGATAGTCCAGTTCAAGCTTATGGCAAATACTCAAAAAATATTGAAGTAATTGTACCAGAAGGTGAAACAGAGGAAACCACCACTCACGATACTTTAGGAGCAGATAAGATTTCTTTTGAAAAAGTTTTTAATGTCTCGATTAAACTTTTAAATTAACTAAAGTCAGTTTTGATTATTTTCTCTTTCGCTTCATTAACAAGTTGACTTAATCTCTCTGTTTTAACGTCTCTATTCATATCTGGGTGAATTTTTTTTTGGAGCTGGTTGGCAGCTTTTAATACATCTTCTTTGGTGCAGCCTCTTTTTAAACCAAGCAACTTATAAGCCTCATCGCTTGTTACGCTTGATGATCCTTGAGTTTGACCGAATTGTCCCTGAGAAAATCTTCCAGAATTTTTTAAAAATTGAATTAATCGCCACAGCTGAAACATTTGCAAGGCTGTAAAACCCTTAATTTTTAAACCACTTAAAATAACAAATAGAAAAGGGAGTGAAAATATATATTTACCACCTATAGCTAAAAGCGTAGCCAAGATTAATGAAAAATAAACTGCAATTTTTTTAATCGTGGTAGCAATCCTTTTTGAACTAGTTCTGGCAAACCAGTTCAAAAATAAATAAACAATGACAAAGATGATAATTCCTATTAGAAACAAATTCATATAATTTTCTAATATGAGTATACCAAAACTTAAAAAAATTAAGAGTGAGAAAAAGTATCACGACCTAACCTTATCTGATGAATATGCTTGGGTTGATCAGCCTAACATCCTTGAGGTCTTGAAAGATGCAAGTAAACTTGACCCAGAAGTTAAAGACTACATTAGTGCAAATAATAAAATCACAGAAGACTATTTTAAAGATGTTAAAGATTTGCAAAAAAACTTATTCCAAGAGATAAGGTCTAAAATTAAACTAAATGATACCTCGTTAAAGTTTAAAGATAAAAAATATTATTATTGGTCTAAGACCGAAGCCGAAGGAAATTACGGAAAAAGAATTAGACAATTAATTGATGGTTCTAAACCAGAAGAAGTTTATTTTGATGGTGACCTTGAAAAGAAAAATTATGGATCTGAATATTTTGGTGTTGGTTCAGTTAGCACCTCGCATTGTGATAATTACATGGCCTATTCTTTAGACTTGAAAGGATCTGAATACTACACAATTTATTTACGAGATTTAAGAATTGGAAAAAACGAAAATGATATTATCGAAAATACTAGTGGAGGAATAACTTGGTCTTTAGATAGCAAAAGCTTTTTTTATTCAAAGTTGGATAAATTTCATAGACCAAGGCAAATTTTTAAACATGTTCTAGGCACACCGATAAAAGAAGATAAAATTATATTTGAGGAAGAAAATGAGACCTTTACTTGTGGAATAAGTCTCTCATCTGATGAAAAGTTTTTTATAATTTCAACTTCAGATCATATTACAACTGAAGAATATTATTTTTCATCTAATGCTGTAGATATAAAACCAACTTTATTTAAAAAAAGAAAAAAAGACGTTAGATATTCTCTCGACTCTTGGAAAGGTTATTTTTATGTGCATACAAATGAAGATGCTAGAGATTATAAAATACTGAGATGTAAAACTGATCAAATTGATAAACTTGAGACTTTTTTACCTGCCAAAAAAGAGACAGTGATCGGAGGTTTAGATTTTCTAGACGATTACATTTTACGAGCAGAGAAATCTGATGCTATCTCTAAATTATATGTAAGAAACATAAAAACTAATAAAGAAGAAGAAATAAAAATTTCTGACGAAGCGATAGGTGTTCCCGGAGCTTCTTTGATGCAAAAAGACACGAATACTACAAAAATTAGAGTTAGTTGGGAAAGTATGGCTACGCCTGGTAAGATCTATGAATACGACATCGTTTCAAAAGAAAAAAAATTAGTAAAAGAAACTGAAATTCCCTCAGGGCATGATCCCAAAAAATATGTTGTTGAAAGAATTAAGGCTAAGTCTCATGACGGGCGAATGATTCCTATAAGTTTGGTCAGATTAAAAAATGCTAAACAGAACGGAAAGTCAAAAGTGCTACTTTATGCATATGGTGCCTACAAACATAGCATCTCTCCATCTTTTAGTGCTTCAAGATTTTGTCTTGTTGATAGAGGAATTACTTTTGCCATAGCGCATATAAGAGGTGGTGGAGATCTTGGTGATGTTTGGCATGAAGAAGGAAAAAAGAAGTTAAAAAAAAATACCTTTTTAGACTACATCGCTTGTGCAAATCATTTAATAGAACAACGTTATACATATAAAGGCGGACTTTGTTTTTATGGCGGAAGCGCAGGTGGACTCACAGGCGGTGCGGTGGCCAACATGGCACCTGATTTATTTTTTTCAATGCTTTTACTAGTTCCTTTCGTTGACACAATGACAACGATGTTAAATGAAAAATTACCTTTAACGCCTGCTGAATGGGAGCTTTGGGGAAATCCCATCAAGAGCAAAGAATACTTTGAATATATTTTATCTTACGCTCCTTATAATAATATCGATAAAAAAGATTATCCTGCGATGCTTATAACAACTTCACTGTTTGATAATAGAGTGCTGTATTCTGAACCTGTGAAATATATTGCAAAACTAAGAGAAACTAAGACTGATAATAATACTCAATTGCTAAAGTGTAAAATGGAAGCGGCAGGCCACGGCGGTATGAGTGGAAGAGACAACGCAATAAAAGAATTAGCTGAGGAATATTCTTTTATACTAAAATCAGCAAATATGAATAAGAAATAACTTGAAATTTATAAAATATTGATTAATTTTTAATAATGCAAAGATTACATCTACACTTAGGCGTTAAAAATTTAAATGAGAGCATTAATTTTTATAAAAATCTATTTAAATCTGAACCAACTAAAGTTAAATCAGATTACGCTCAGTGGATTTTAGAAGATCCTAAAATAAATTTTGCTATTTCTACAAGAGTGAAAATAAATGGTGTTGACCATTTAGGAATACAAGTAGATGACGTTAAAGAGTTAAACGAAATTAGATCTAATCTTGATAAGGCTGATATTGCTACACATTCTGATGGCAAGGTTACATGTTGTTATGCAAAATCTGAAAAATCTTGGGTTAATGACCCAGATGGAGTTGCGTGGGAAGCTTACCACACAATGGAAGACGCTGAGATATTTAACGAAAGTGAAATCGTTCAAAAGAAAAAATCTGCTTGTTGTTGATTTATAAAAGAATCACCTCTTGAAAAACTAAAATTAATTTCCATATAAGTACTGTCGGTCGCCTTATGGGGCTGACGATTAACCTTGCTAACAAAGGAGGATATATGACAAGTAAGGATCTATCGATCTTTAATTCACTTAGACCTTTTAGCATTGGATTCGATGATATGTTTGATCAATTCGAGTCAATGTTAGGCAATGGCAGTCTTGCTGTACAAAGCAACTATCCGCCATACAACATCCGAAAGGCAGGCAAAGATAAGTATGCTATTGAACTAGCACTCGCTGGCTTTAATAAAGACGATGTTGAAGTTGAATATGAAGATAATCTTTTAACAGTAAAAACAAAAGAGGTTAAAAGATCTGAAGAAAAAGACGGTGATGAAGTAATTCATCGAGGGATATCGCAGAGATCTTTTGCAAGATCATTTACAATTGCAGACGATGTAAAAGTGAATGGTGCTGAATTGAAAGATGGTTTGCTAACTATTTCTTGTGAAAAAATCATACCTGAAATAAAGAAAAAAAGACTTATTGAAATAAAATAAGTTTACCTTACTTGCGGAGTTGATTCTCCGCAGGTAATTTAAAAGCAATTTTTACTGCTAAAACCTACTACAATATTTTTAGAATTTACCTCAAATTTTCTCTCACACTTAATCTTATATTTTTCAGTGAAATATACATAATTCCTATTTCTGGTTTTTAAAAATTCAACTTTATCAGGTTGCCCATAAAAACTTTTGAGATCCTCTTCTGATTTATTTAACCATTTGCTTAATTCTTTTTTTTCTAATTCTGTAGTTTGGTCAATTTTTTGCGTTACTGTCTGACATCCAGCTAAAAGAATAAATAAAATTGTGCATAAATTTTTGACGAATAAATTTTTCATTTTTCCCTATGTTATAACGAAAAGTTATAAACAGATACATTTACTATTAGTTGAATCACAACAGATATGAGTGATTTAGTTAAGATTTTATTCTGCTTATAGAGTAATAAACTTGTATCGGAGGTTTAATTTTATGATGAATAAATATTTTGAGTATAGAAAACACAAAACAAATTTTAGAACTGAAGTAATCGCCGGTGTAACAACTTTCCTTACAATGGCTTACATTATGTTCTTAAATCCTTTTATACTTTCTGGTGAATTCGCTGGAACAGAAAAAGGTTTTTTTGACTTTGGAGCAGTATTCACTGCAACAATTTTAGCAACAGCCGTGGCATGTTTTATTATGGCTTTCCACGGAAAGACTTGGCCAGTAGGTTTAGCACCAGGGATGGGTATCAATGCGTTTGTTGCCTATGGTGTTGTTGCTGGACAAGGTTATACTCCTCAAGCTGCTTTAGGAGCTGTTCTCGTTGCTGGAGTTATCTTCTTAGCAATTTCATTAACACCGATCAGAGCATGGTTAATTAACTCGATCCCAAAAAGTTTAAAACTTGGAATTGGTGCAGGTATCGGCTTGTTTTTAGCAATTATTGGCTTAGAGATTATGGGAGTAGTTGGTGATCACCCTGTAACATTAGTTACATTGGGTGACATTAAAAATCCCTTAGTGCTTTTAGCGTGTGCAACTTTTGTGTTCATGATTGTTTTAGAGAAAATGAAAGTGAAAGGAAATATTATAATAGGTATTTTATTGTTTAGTATAATCGCATGGGCAACTGGCTTAGCTAAATTTAATGGAGTAGTTGGATCAATCCCTCCAATGACTTATTTGTTTGAGTTTGATCTTAAAGCTGCATTCACAGCTGGTATGGCTTCAATTATTTTTACTTTATTATTTATTGACTTTTTTGATACGGCTGGGACATTAACTTCTGTAGCTAATGTTGCAGGAAAAGTTGATAGAAAAGGTAAAGTACAAGACATAGATAAAGCAATGTTATCGGATAGCGTAGGTACAGTTGCAGGAGCTATGATGGGTACAACAACTGTTACAAGTTATGTTGAGTCTGGCTCTGGTGTAAAAGCAGGCGGAAGAACTGGAATGACTTCTTTAGTTATTGGTGTTTTATTCTTAGCTTGTTTATTTTTTGCACCTTTAGCAACAAGCTTGCCAAAAGAAATAGATGGAGCAGCTTTACTTTATGTTGCAATTTTATTTGTAAGAAATATTACCGATATAGATTGGAACGATATAGCTGAGTCTGGTCCAGCTGTGCTTGCTATGATAGTTATGCCACTTACTTACAGTATTAGTAACGGTATCGCTTTAGCATTCATTGCTTACGCATTAATAAGAATTTTTACAGGTAAGTTTGGTAAAACTTCGCCTGCAATTTGGGTAATAGCAGCAGCTAGTGTCTTAAGCTTTTACGTAGGTTAATAATTTTAGGGCCGGTTAAGGCTGGCCCTTTAACTTCCTTGATGTTTTTTAATTAAATCTTCTACTCTTACTTCCTCATAATGTTCAAAAGGCTGAACAATCCAGGGATTACTATTTAGTTTCTGAGCACAATAATCAGGCTCAAAAGTAGAGTCTCTCTTTTTCCAGAGAACAGCAGTCTTTATTGATTTTATTTTTCCTTGTAAGGGAGGGTATTTTTTAAGCCAATCAATACTTTTATTTAAAGTTACCCCGGTATCAGATAGGTCATCACACAATAGAATATTTCCCCTCATTTCTTGTACTGTGGAGCTCATTTCTCTTGAGAAAACTAGCTCGCCTTGTTGGTCTTCGATTCCTCCTCCAGAATAAGATTCCACAGCCAAGTAAGCACATTTAAGTTTAAACACCCTGCTTAATACATCTATAATAGGAGCTCCGCCCCTCATAATACCAATTAACATATCAGGCTTATATCCGCTTTGATGAATTTGTATTGCTAGTTTTTCTACGATTAGATTATACTCTTTCCAATCAATAATAAGTTTATCTGCCATGAAAAAAATTAGTTTATTTTAAAGGAGTTGTAAATGAAAGGTTATGTAGTTTGTGTTTATAAAAGTATAAGTAATGAGGAAAAGTTAAATGAATACGCTGTCAAAGCTAAAGCAGCAGTTGAAAAATATAAGGGAAAATTTTTAATTAGAGGCGGAAGATCTACATCTAATGAGGGCGATAAATCTCCAAGAACAGTAGTAATTGAGTTTCCATCCTATGATGAAGCTAATAACTTTTACAATTCAAAAGAGTATCAAGATGCACATTCTATTCTTGAAGGCTACGCAGATCGTCAGCATCAAACGATTGAAGGCGCTTAATATTGGATTGGTTCATCATCAATACTGCGCCAGAGATACCACGTAGCAACTGAACAATAAGGTGTAAATTTTTTATAAAGTTTATTTAAAAAACTTTTTGGAGGAAAGTAGTTTTTCTTATAATTATTTGATATTGCTCTTAATAGGCCAATATCTTGTAAAGGCCAAATATTAGATCGATTGTAAGTGAATAGTAAAATCATTTCTGCGCTCCATCTACCTATTTGTCTCAAAGATGATAAGTATTGAATGGCTTCCTCGTCATTCATATTTTTGATTAATTTTGGATCAAATTCTTTCTTTACAAATTTAATTGACAATTCTTTTATTCCTAAAGCTTTTTGTCTACTTAGACCACAGGATTTAAGTTGAGATATTGATAATTTCGATACTGTTAAGGGATTAATTCTTTTAGTTTTCTTTTGAAATTTTGTAAATACTGAGTTAGCAGCTGATACACTTATCTGCTGACCGACTATACTTTTACATAAAGAGTAAAAAATATCTTTTCTAGTAGTCAAAAATTTATCATTGTATTTAATGATAAGTCTTTTTAAAACTTTATCTCTTTTAGAAAGAGTTTTAACTGCTTTTGACCAATAACTTGGATATTTACTCACGGTCTCGGACTTACAACTTGTTTTTTGAGTTGTGACTCTCTTATAAAAATAATTGCAGAACTTACAATAATTAAACCAGCTCCCAAAAGAGTCAGTACTTTTGGTATTTCGCCCCAAATGAAATATCCTAATAATATTGCAAATACTAAATTTAAATATTTTGTCGGTGTAACTAATGATGCCTCAGCTATTCTTAATGATACTGTAAGCAAAATATTTGCTACTGAACCGATTATGCCAGTGAAAATTAAAAGAAACAGATCAAATTTTGATGGCATGATCCAGCCAAAAGGAAGTGTTGCTAAACCAACTACCATGCTTAGTAAAGAAAAGTATAAGGCAATTCTATAATTAGGCTCTGTAGATGATAAGCTTCTAATGCTTAGAGCAACGCAGGCAAAGAAAATACAAAAAATTATTGGAAATAAGTAATAAATATTTAATTCTTCATAAGCCGGTTTTACAATCATTAACATTCCAACAAAACCAATCAAAACTGCAGACCATCTTCTAATACCCACTTTTTCAGATAAAAAAAATATTGAACCTAATGTAACGAAAATTGGCCCTCCAAAAGTCAAACTTACAACATCTGCTAAAGGTATCTCTCTCAAAGCAATAAAAAGTGCAACAATTGCTAGAGTGCCTGTTATAGCTCTGAAAGCGTGTAATTTAGGTCTTGTAGTTTTATAAAAAGTTTTAAATTCACTCTTGGGTACAAGCATTAAAATTGGTATCAAGCCAAAAAAAAATCTTGCAAATAACACTTCACCTACAGGAAACTGGTCTAGCCATTTAACGCAAGCATCCATCATGGCAAAACATGCCACAGATGCAACCCCGTACAATACGCCTAATTGATTTCGTGTTAACAATTTAATATCCTCACAACTCTATATAATTACTTTATGAAGAAATGTACACTTGCTCTTGGTTGTTTTTGGAAACCTGAGGAAAACTTCAAAAACAAGCCAGGTATAATTGAAACAGAGGTCGGCTATGCTGGTGGATTATCCGATAAAGTTACATATGAGGAAGTGTGTAAAGGAGATACTGGTCATGCAGAAGTTGTTAGACTGACTTTTGATGAAAATGTAATTTCGTTTAAAAAAATTTTAGATTTATTTTTTAAAATGCACGACCCAACTCAAAAAGATATGCAATATCCAGATATTGGTACTCAATATCGAAGTGAAATATTTTATGAAGATGATAGTCAAAAAGCTGAAGCTAAAGAAATTTTAGAAATATTTAACAAAGAGGTAAATGGGAAAATTCAAACTAATATTTCAAAAATTAAAAATTATTGTAAAGCTGAAGAATATCATCAACAATATATTGAAAAAAGCAGACGATGAATCAATTAGTAACTACAGACTGGTTAGATAGGAACATAGAAAATGTCAAAATTCTCGATGCTAGTTGGCATCTTCCAAATGCTAATAGAAATTCATTTGAAGAATACAAAACAGAACATATCGTTAACTCTATATTCTTTGATATTGATAAAAATTCAAATCAAAAAACTAATCTTCCACATATGCTTCCGTCTAAGGAAGATTGGGAGATGATTGTATCTGGTTTAGGAATATCTAATACAGATCACATAATTGTCTATGATAACTCAGATATTTTTAGCTCTTGTAGGGTTTGGTATACTTTTTTGTATTTTGGTCATGACCCAAAACTTATCTCAGTTTTAGACGGAGGTTTTAAAAAATGGATAAATGAAAAACGTCCAACCACTAAAGAAATAGTTAACTTTGATAGATCTAAATATATTGCAGTTGAAAATACATCTCTTGTAATAAGTAAAGATGAAGTAAATAAAAATATTACAAATAATAAATTTCAATTACTAGACGCCAGAGGAGAACAAAGATTTTTAGGCTTACAGCCTGAACCTCGAAAAGAACTTAAAAGCGGAAACATAAAAGGATCAATTAACCTGCCTTTCCAAAAACTTTTAAGAGAAGATAGAACTTTAAAAAAAAAAGAGGACTTAATTGAGATTTTCAAATCAAAAAAAGTATCAATTGAAAAAGAAATGGCTTTTACATGTGGTTCTGGAGTTACAGCATGTATTTTAGGTCTAGCTAATTCCATTATAAGTGGTAAAAAGCCTATTATCTACGACGGTTCATGGGCAGAATACGGATTAGATTAAAAAAATATGAAAACTTCATCAAAAATTAAAACTTTTCTAATAATTTTTTTCATAGCTATTTTTGCAATCATAACAGCGAGGCACTTTATAGGTCTTCATTTTAAAAAAAAATTTAGCGTGAGACCAGCTCCAGGTGTAATCGTTTCTACAGTTGAAAAATCACTTTTTTATAAAAGTATAGAAACTTTTGGTACTGCAATTGCTCAGAACTCAAAAGCCTATAGGGTTCAAGCAAGTAATATTAATGGAAAGCTTAATCTTGAAAATAGATTCGTAAAAAAAGGAGAAAAAATACTTTCATTAAAAGATGGGGGAAGCTTAATAGCAGATTTTGCTGGCAAGGTAGGGAAGAGAGAAATAGCTCAAGGTGTCTTAGGTTCAGAAAGTTTAATTATTACACTTGATGATCTTAAAAAAATTGTAATTGATATTAAAGTTCCTGAAAATTATGTAGGTATTCTTAAAACAGGACTAAAAGCTGAGGTTACTAATTCTGCTTACAAAAAAATTTTTAAGGGCAAAATAGAAACAATTAGTTCTCGTATTGACCCTTCTACAAGATCGATTCTTTCAAGAATAGTAGTCGATAATTCGAATTTTGAAATTATTCCAGGTCAACTAATGACTGTAAAAATTATTTATGATGAAAAAAATCAAATTGGTGTACCGGAAAGAGCTGTGACAATTCAAGGAAATACAGCATTCGTTTATACTGTAAATGAAGACACCGCTGAAAAAAAGAATATTGAAATTGGTAAAAGAAATTTTGGTAAAGTTTCTGTTATATCTGGATTAAATGAAGGTGATCTTGTGATCAGTGAAGGTGTTTCTAAAGTAAGAGATAAAGGTAAAATAAAAATTATTACTTCAACCAAATAAATGTTTTTAACTGACCTTTCAATTAAAAGACCTGTTGTAGCCTCAGTAATGAGTTTGGTTTTAGTTATATTTGGTTTAGTTACTTTTCAAGAAATACCAACAGATGAATTGCCTGATGTGCAGCCACCTGTTGTTACAATTCAAACAGAATATAGAGGAGCTTCGGCTGAAATAGTTGACACACAAATTACACAAAAAATTGAAGATTTTGTTGGAGGAACTCCAGGATTAGAGACTATTGACTCTTTCAGTGAAGATGAAAGTTCAAGAATTACTCTAACTTTTGAAACTGATTTAGATTTAGATGATGTTGCTAACGATGTTAGAAGTTCTGTGTCTCGAGTTTTAGATAACTTACCAGAAGGAGCTGAACAACCAGAAATATTTAAACAAAGTGCAGGTATGCGTACAACAATGTGGTTGTCTTTCAATTCTGAAACTATGTCTGACTTGGAGTTAACTGATTACGCAGATAGGTATTTAACGGATACATTTTCTACAGTTGATGGAGTAGGTCGAGTCAGACTTGGTGGTCAAAGAGAATTATCACTAAGGATTTGGTTGGACCCTATTGCGCTTGCTGCAAGAGATTTAACCACTGAAGAAGTTGAAAATATACTAAGAAAAGAAAATGTAGAATTTCCAGCAGGGAGAATAGAGTCAAAAGATATTGATCTTACTATTAAGTTAAATAAAGCCTACAGTAATTTAGAAAATTATAAAAATTTACCCCTTAAAAGAGCAACTGACGGATCAATTATTACACTTTCTGATGTAGCAAGAGTAGAGCTTGGTGCAGAGTCCACACGTACTTTATTTAAAGGAAACGGAAAGCAAGTAGTAGGAATAGGAATTTACCAGCAATCAGATGCTAACACTATTGCTGTTGCTGATGGAATTAAAAAAAAAATTAAAGAGCTCAAACCTAGCTTGCCCCCGAATACAACTTTAGAAGTTTCATTTGATAGAAGTAATTATATTAAAGCTGCAATTAAAGAAGTTTATAAAACTCTTTTTATTGCTCTAATTTTAGTAACTATAATTATTTACCTTTTTTTGGGAAATATAAGAGCCCTGGTGGTTCCTCTGGTAGCTTTACCTGTTTCATTAATTTCAACTTTTTTAGCAATTTATATTTTTGATTTTTCAATCAATCTCTTTACTCTTATGGCTTTAGTGTTGGCCATTGGAATTGTTGTAGATGATGCGATTGTAATGTTAGAAAACATTGTAAGAAGAATAGAGTTAGGGGACACCCCTCTTGTTGCAGCATTTAAAGGAGCTAAGCAAGTTTCATTTGCAATTATCGCTACAACAGTTGTTTTAGTTGCTGTCTTTGTTCCCTTAATTTTTATTAAAGGAATTACAGGTGTACTATTTACACAAACTGCAATCACACTTGCAGCTGCTGTCATTATATCAAGTTTTGTGGCTTTATCATTGAGCCCAATGTTGGCGAGTAAATTTCTTAAGCAAAATATGAATAAGTCAAAAATAGTTTTAAAATTTGAGAAATTTTTAAAGAATTTAACTTATTTATATAAAGTGTCTTTACTAGGTTGGATCAAAAAAAGAACAACTATAACAATTTTTCTATTAACCACATTAGCTTTAACTCTATTTTTTTTCAATTTTACAAAAAAAGAATTAATTGCTCCTGAAGACAGAGGGGCGTTCTTTGTAATCGTAAAAGCCCCTCAAGGTTCCGGCTTTAATTTTACGAAGGATAGAGCTGAGGAAATTGAAGGTCTTTTATTACCTAATGTAGGTAAAGGTGAATACAGAAAATTGATAATGAGAGTGCCAGGGTTTGGTAAATCTGCAAAACAAGTAAATAGCGGTTTTATTATTGTACTACTTGAGCCTTGGAAAAAAAGAGATCGTCACGGCGTTCAAATAATGAGAGAGTCTTTTGGAGAAATTTCAAAAGTACCGGGCGTATTAGCTTTTCCAATTATGCCTCAAGGGATAAGAACAGGAGGAATTGAGAGCCCTGTGCAATTTGTTATTTTAGGAAATACTTACGATCAACTTATTGAATGGAAAGAAATCATTAAAAAAGAGGCAAGAAAAAATCCAGGACTCACTTCGATAGAAGATGATTTCGATCTAAACAAGCCTCAATTAAATGTTAAAATTGATCAAAAGAAAGCTGCTGACCTTGGGGTTTCAACGGAGGATATAGGCAAAACCATTGAAACAATTTTCGGATCAAGAAGGGTAACAAATTTTACTAGAGAAGGTAAAGAATATTCTATTATTCTTCAAGGAGATATTAAAGATAGACAGGAGCCTGATAGCATAAGTAAAGTTTTTGTTAGATCAAAAAACAATAATAAACTTGTATCGATCTCTAATCTGGTTGCATATAATGAGGAAGGTCAGTCACCTTTCCTTGCAAGATATAATAGGCAAAAGGCTGTAACTATTTCAGCGAGATTAGTTGGTGACTATTCACTAGATGAAGCGCTTAAATTTTTAGTCGGAGTAGTTGAACAAAATACTCCTCAAGCCAAAATAGCTTACAAGGGTGAAAGCGAGGAATATAAAAAAACTAACACTGAATTGTATGTAATTTTTGCACTTGCTTTGATAACTGCTTATCTCGCAATGAGCGCACAGTTTGAAAGTTGGAAACATCCATTTACAATCATGTTAACTGTGCCAATGGCTATACTTGGTGGTTTACTGGGTTTGCTAGTTGTCGGTTCATCTCTAAACGTTTATAGTCAAATAGCTCTTATAATTCTCATAGGATTGTCCGCAAAAAATGGAATTCTAATTGTCGAATTTGCAAATCAATTAAGAAAAGAAGGTAAAAATATAGAAGTTGCCGTATTTGAAGCAGCAGCAATAAGATTAAGACCTATACTTATGACAAGTTTATCGACAATCATAGGTGTCTTGCCTTTAATTCTTGGAACAGGCCCGGGTGCCGCAAGTAGACTTACGGTAGGGATAACTATTTTTGGTGGAATGCTTTTTTCTACCTTCTTTACACTATATGTAATTCCCACTATTTATACGATTGTCGGAAAAAATACTAAGAGAATTGATGCTGTTGAGATTGATCTGAATAAGCAACTTAAAAAATAATGTACTTATTTTTATCTAAATTTTTCTTACAAAGTGTTAATTGTTTTCTATATTTGTTTGCCATATCCTTAACTGATTTTGCATAGATAATAGCTTTCTTGTCTTTTGAATAATTTTTATAATCACCCCAGCCTTTATAATAAGCTAAATACTGCTTATATGGATCTTTTTTAGAAATTTTTAAAATTTTATTAGTTTTATGAATATACCAACCAATAAAATCAACAGAGTCTTTAAATCTAGCTCTAGTAGCTAAAGGACTATTAGTTTCTCGTTTATATTGTTCCCATGTCCCTTTTACTGCTTGTGAATAACCAAATGAACTTGATGGTCTTTTGAAAGGAATAAATTTAAATAATTTTTTTCGTGGCGGCTTAGCTAACCAATTGAAATCACTTTCTTTTTTGACAAAAGCTAATTGTAAATGAATAGGTGCTCCCCATTTTTCATACGAAGCTTTTGTATGTTTATACCAAAGATATCTTTCTTCAAAAATTGCACAACTATTTTGCGTATTTTTTGGAATCGAAGAGCATGCGGTAAAAATAAATATAATTAAAATTAATACAATTTTTTTAAAATGAATCACTTTATAATTTATACTAGAAATTAATTAAGCTTTCTCCACTTTTCTGGCATCATAAAAGATCCTTCCCATACTCCGAGCTTATTTTCTTTTGCATAAACTTCGTCTCTCACATAATCCCTTGAATATCTTTTGTACGCTACTGCATTGCCGTTCCTTACCATCCATTTATTAAGATTAATTTTATCCTTAAAACAAGTGGCTAAAAATCTTTTGTACCTATCTTTTGATGACGAGATACATTTTATTTTTGAATTATCAATTTTATTTAATAATTTTTTTTTCGCTGTAACACCACATGAATAATTCTTATTAAATTCAAAACCGATAATTGCCGAAATTTTTAAAAATGGTTTTTTACATTGTTGTTTGATTTCTGGAGCATCAATTCCTTCTAGTCTTATTTTTTTATTATTAATATGCACAGTATCGCCATCAATTATTTTTGGCACTCCATAAATTTCTGTACTGTTTAACGTTTGGGCTAAGAAAAACGTTATGATTAATATTAAAGATGTTTTCGCCATTTTATAAAACTATTAATTAATAAAATTATAACTACTCCAGTAAAATTAGCTATTAAATCATAAAATTCAAAAGCCCTATTAGGAATTACTAAGTGGGAAATTTCTAATACGCAGGAAATAAATAATATAAATTGATAATTAGTTAAAATATTTTTAGTTCTTAATCTTACTGTCATGGCTAATATAGTTATGTAAGAAAAAAAAATTAAATGGTTTATTGATGTACCGATTGGATTAGATATTAAATTTGGTTGTTGGCCTAAGTTTCCATATAAGAGGTAGCCTATTAAACTTCCAGGAAATAAATACAGAATGAGTAAAACTAATAATGAAAAATAGTAAACATGCTCTGTTAATTTAAATATAGTATTTTTCATTATCAATTTAATATAGTACATAATAGCTAATTTAACTATTATGACTAAACTAATTCTTATAAGACATGGCCAAAGTGTTTGGAATGCAGAAAATAGGTTTACTGGTTGGGTAGATGTAGATCTTTCTGATAAAGGAGTCCAGGAAGCAGAAAAATCAGGTCAGATTATTAAAGATTTAAATATTAAAATAGATATTTCTTACACATCGTATTTAAAGAGAGCGATTAAAACTCTTACAACTATTCTTAAAAAAAATAGCCTAGAACTTAAATTCAATACTGCTTGGCAACTTAACGAAAGGCACTATGGATCTTTAACGGGTTTAAACAAAGAAGAAACAAAGAATAAGATTGGTGAAGAACAATTCAAAAAGTACAGGAGATCCTGGGATATAGCTCCTCCTCCCATGGAGGAAAAAAGTGAATACCTAAATTTATTCAGCTCACTGAATACTGGTATACCTGTGGGAATGACTCCATTTACCGAGTCCTTAAAAAGTACATATGACAGGGTGGTACCTTTTTATGAAAATGAAATTAAGAAAAATCTTTTAGAAAATAAGAATATTTTAATTTCAGCTCATGGAAATTCTCTAAGAGCTTTATGTAAATATTTATTTAATATTTCGGATACAAAAATAAATGATTTGGAAATACCAACAGGTAATCCGCTATTAGTTGAATTCGGTGAAAATTTAAAAATTGAAAAGTATTATTATTTAGACAAGTCCAGAGCTAGGGATATAATTTTTAATCAATAATATTGAAACTTTGAATTTTCTTATACATATCAGAAGTGTTTAAGTGGTAAAATTTTTGATTACTTTCTAAGCCCAGTAAGTTTTTATCTTTTATTAATTTATTCCATACTTTATTCAGTGAAAAAACTTCTAATTTTTCATTTGTGAAAACACTTCTGTTTATAATTTGCAATCCAGTAAAAATAAATTGATTTTCACTATCCTTAGAAATTTTTTCATTATTTAAATTAAAATCTCCTTTAAATGAAGGATCAATGGATAATTTCTTGTTCACTAAAAGTAATGTCGGTTTATTATTCTTTAAATAAATAGCCTCTAAACTCTTTAATTCTGCTAGATAATGCTTACTCCAAACAGTATCTGGATTAATTACAAAAAAAGGATTGTCACCAAAATTTTGTGAACCTTTAAGTACACCTCCGCCTGTGTCTAATAATAAATTTTCTTCATTAGAAATTGTAATCTTAACTTTAAATTTCCTTCTATTAATAAATGATTTAATCTGATCAGGAAGATAATGCACATTAATACTTATTTCTTGCACACCATGACTGATCAATAAATTTATCGCTCTTTCTAATAATGTATAATTATTTATTTCTAATAATGGTTTAGGAGTTTTTAGTGTTAAAGGCTGCATTCTTTTTCCTAACCCTGCTGCTAAAATCATTCCATATTTTATATTCATATTTTATTTAATTTTTTGAGTTTTTTAATAGACAAATGTTTATAAAATAATAATTTTAAATTTTTGAGTGCCGGATTTTGTAATCTTTTTTCTATGAGCGTCCATGTGTAAGGTAAAAATTTAAGATAATGATTTTTGTTATCTCTTTTGTGTAAACGTACGAATATTCCTAATATTTTTAAATTTCTTTGCACTGATAAAATATCAAAGTCATTTTTTAATTTTTGTATATGATCATTTTTAAGTTTTGAATTCTTATGGTAAAAATCTAATAGTTTATTTTGTAATTGACTCGATAATTTTATTCTTACGTCGTCAATTAAGGATGCTATATCATACAAAGGATTTCCAATAACTGCATCCTGGCTATCAATTATTCCTAATTTGTTTTTATTTATCATTACATTCGAAATATGAAAATCTCTATGTACGAATGTATTATTTTTGAAATTTAATTTTTTATATATTTTATTTAACTCAGATCTAAGAATTTTCTTAATCTTACTAATTTTTTTACTTTTGAGAGCATAGTTTAAGTACCAATCGAAAAACAAATCAGATTCTTTGTGAAGACTAGATAATGTATAATTTGGTATTTTTATTTTTAGCTTTTCAAATTTATAAAGTTTTTTTACTTTTATTTTTTGTATCTTAATCAATAATTTTACTAATGATTTATAACTTTTTAGTTTATTTTTTTTTGAAATTACGTGATCGTAGAAAGATTTTTCGCCTAAATCAGATATTTCGATCATATCGTTTTTATAATGATTGCTTAATAATTTTGGAGCATTAATCCTATTACGGTTAAGAATACTATTTATCACTACATATACTGCAAGATTTTTAAATTTTTCTTTTTTAGCAGAAACAATGATTGAGGTTTTGTTGTTTTTTTCTAATCTATAAAATTCTCTAAATGATGCATCACCTGAAATTTTTTTCAATTTATATTTCATTTTCAAATTCTTTCCATTTACTTAGCCCATGAATTATCATTCTTCTTTCCTTATCATTTTCTCCGTACTCTAAATGAATTTCTAATTTATTAGTCAATGGTGTTTTAATTAAGTCTGGCCACTCTATAATTTTAATTGTTTTTTCATTTTCTGAAAAAATGCCAAGATGATCTAATTCATCAGCTTTTCTTATTCGATAAAGATCATAATGCATAATTTTAAGATCTTTAATTTCATATTCATAAAGCAAGTTAAATGTAGGACTCAATACCTGAGTTTCTTTAATTCCTTTTTGATTTTGTAAGTTATTAATTAAATATCTTGTGAATGTAGTCTTCCCTACACCGATTTCACCAATTAAGAAAATACAATCTCCATTTTCTAATTTTTTTGAAATTGATTTGGATATTTGATTTAAATGGTCTAAAGATTTTACAATCATTAGCTACTGTTAGTAGCGATAAGTATCTGGTTTAAATGGTCCTGATGGTTTAACGCTAATATAATCGGCTTGTTCTTTTGACATTTTAGTTAGTTTTGCTCCCACTTTTTCTAAATGAAGCATTGCAACTTTTTCATCAAGATGTTTGGGAAGTACATAAACTTTCTTCTCATATTTATTTGAATTATTCCATAATTCAATTTGAGCAATAACTTGATTTGTAAATGAAGCGCTCATCACAAAACTAGGATGCCCTGTAGCGCATCCAAGGTTAACTAATCTCCCTTCTGCTAAAAGAATAATTCTTTTTTTACTAGGCAATTCAATTTCATGAACTTGTGGTTTTATTTCGTTCCACTTATAATTTTTCAATGCTTCAACTTGAATTTCGTTATCAAAGTGACCAATATTACAAAGAATTGCTCTGTCTTTCATATTTCTCATATGATCTGCTGTGACTATATCTTTATTTCCTGTAGCGGTTACAACTATATCAGCGTCTTTAATAGCTTCATCCATAACAACAACTTCGTACCCTTCCATAGCAGCCTGTAACGCACATATAGGGTCTGTCTCGGTAACCATAACTCTTGCGCCTGCTTGACGTAATGAAGCTGCACTTCCTTTTCCAACATCTCCAAATCCAGCTACTATGGCTACTTTGCCTGACATCATTACATCAGTAGCTCTTTTTATCCCGTCTACTAAACTTTCTCTACAACCATAGAGGTTGTCGAATTTAGATTTTGTGACTGAGTCGTTTACATTTATAGCAGGGATTAATAATTCTTTATTAGACTCCATTTTTTTAAGTGCTAAAACTCCTGTAGTTGTTTCTTCTGAAACTCCCTTAACGTCTTTTAATAAATTTTTATATTCTTTATGCATTAAGGCTGTAAGATCACCACCGTCGTCTAAAATCATATTCGGTTTCCAGTCTTTTTTTCCTTCAATAGTTTGTTTAATACACCACCAGTATTCTTTCTCGGTTTCACCCTTCCAAGCGAATACAGCAATGCCTGCTCTTGCTATTGCAGCTGCTGCATGGTCTTGTGTTGAAAAAATATTACAAGAAGACCATCTAACTTCTGCTCCTAATTCTACTAAAGTTTCAATTAAAACTGCAGTTTGTATTGTCATGTGAAGACAGCCTAGGATTTTCGCGCCCTTTAAAGGTTTTTTACCGTTATACTCTTTTCTCAAAGCCATAAGTCCTGGCATTTCTGTTTCTGCTAAAGAAATTTCTTTTCTTCCAAAATCTGCCTGGTTAATATCTTTTACTTTATAATCTTCTGCCATATTTGAAAAGTTATTATCAACATAAGTAAACCTTAGCAAGAAATAATGTTAGGATAATTTAGGAAGCAAAACCTCAACCTGTGCTCCTTTTGTATTAAGCCTATTTGAAGCTGCAATTGTACCTTTATGTAGTTGAACAATATTTTTTACGATATTCAAGCCTAAGCCAGAATGTTTTCCAAAACTAGCGGGCCTGTTGCTGTAAAAACGTTTAAAAATTTTTTGTGGTGATGTTTCAGCAAAACCAGGTCCCTCATCTTTAACTGATAATATTAGATTATTCGAAGTTTCTTCCAGACCAATGTCAATTTTTTGATTGTCTTGACTAAATGAAATTGCATTATCTAACAAATTTGCGATCACTTGTTCTATTCGATTGCTTATTCCAAATATGAAATGTCCATTTTTACTTTTAATTTTATTTATTATACTTATTTTAATTTTTCTATTTTGGTTAATAAGATCTTGGTTAAAATCATCTACTACAGAATTAATTATTTCAACCAAATTAATTTTACTCATTTTCTCGCGAGATAAAGATGCTTCGTCTTTTAGCATTTGAGTGTAATCGGTTATTAATCTTTCTATTCGTTCTGCATCATGATTGATTATTTTAAGAAGTTTTTCTCCTTCATTTTTTTCTGTAGTCTTATCTAAAAGTTCTGAAGCACTTTTTAAAGATGCAAGTGGATTTCTTATTTCGTGGGCTAAATCATTTGAGAATGTTTCTGCTCTATTGGTTCGTTGTTGTAATTCTTTTGTCATTTCATCAATTGACTTTGTTAATTTTCCAATTTCATCGTTTCTTACAAAAACTTTATTTATATCAATTGTTTGATTAGACTTTTTTTTAATCCCATCACTAAATTTAACCAAAAGCCCAATTGGTTTTAAAATATATTTATTTAAAAATAGAGAAAAAATTAAAATCACGATTACAACAGCAATCATAGTTCTTATTATAAATGCTTTTCTCTCTTTAACCGCAATAATGATGTCGTTTGCTTGCTCTGAAACTACAATATATCCGATATCGGTATTTTGAAATTTAATTTTACTTAATGTACTTACAAAAAAGTTATTTTTTTCATCATTAGTGAGGGTCATTATTTCATCATTATATTTATTTGTAATGATATCTTTTATCTCATCTATCTCTTCCTCCTCTAGTCTTACTTCAATTTCTGGGGAGATTGTCTCACTTCCTAAAGTCTCCTCAAAGATTATATCTGATCCTGTGAAAACACTTTGGTCCAAATCTAAAATGTTTGTGTCTCCAATAAGATTTCCGGATAAATCATAAAATTGAACACGATCCAAACTTTGAAATAGGAATCTTGTTGAAAGCAAAAAATCTCTAATTCCTTCTTTAGTATATTCTATTCTTAGTCTTTCGAGATTATCCTTTGTATTATTAATAACTATCTTGTGATTATCTGATCTATCTTTTACTAAGGTTGGTTGGATTGCTTCAAGATATATAATTGTAAAAAGTCCTAAAACAGAAAAAACTGTCAGGTTTATTATTAAAAACTTCTTTAAAATAGAAGCTGATTTTTTTTGTTTCATTAGCTAACATTCCATCTATACCCACTTCCATATCTAGTTTCAATTGCAGAAAACTTTTCATCAACCTTTTTAAACTTTTTTCTTATTCTTTTTACGTGACTATCAATTGTTCTATCTTCGATTTCCGTATTTTCCTTGTAAGCTATGTCCATTAAATGTGCTCTCTCTTTTATAACACCTGGCCTTTTAGCTAATTCTTTGACAATTAAAAATTCAGTAGTTGTCAGTTTATCTGGCAAAGCTTTCCCGTTCCATTCACACTCTAACTGAGCAGGGTCTAATTTTAGTTTTCCATGGCTGATTATATTTTTTGTGTCGTCGATAGTATTGTTTTTTTTTCTTAATTGTACCCTTATTCTTTCAATTAAAACTTTGGTTGAAAAACCTCCAGATTTTTTGACAAAATCATCAGCGCCCAACTTTAAGCCAAGCAGTTCATCAACCTCATCATCTTTTGATGTTAAAAAGATTATTGGAATTGACATTTTTTTTTTAAGTTTTTTAAGTAATTCTTCTCCATCCATCCTTGGCATTTTGATATCTAAAATTGCTAAGTCTGGTGGATTTCTAGTTAATCCTACTAAAGCAGACTCTCCATCAATATAAGTCTGAACTTTAAATCCCTCTCTTTCCAAAGCTATACTTATGCTGGTTAGTATATTTCTATCATCATCTACTAAGGCTATTGTTTGAGTCATAATTTTATTCTCTTGATTATGTTGTCAAAATTTAGGCGTTTAATGGGCCTCTCCCCAATTGTTTCCAGAATTTATACTTACTTCCAAAGGTATTGAAAACATATGATGATCTGAACTTGAAATTGAAGTCATTGCTTCTTTTACAATCTTCTTTACTTCATTCTCATCTTTTTTTAAACACTCAAAAATAAGTTCATCATGTATTTGTAAAAGCATTTTTGCCTTCTTTTTTTCGTCTAGAACCTTATCAATTTTTATCATTGCCAATCTAATAATATCTGCTGCTGAACCTTGTATTGGAGCATTAATGGCTGCTCTTTCCTGAAAGGCACGTACGCTAAAATTTTTATCATTAATTCCTCTTAAATGAATTCTTCTACCAAAAATATTTGTGACAAAACCCTGCTTCCTGCAAGTTTTAATTGTAGTATTCATGTAATCTTTTATCTCAGGAAATTTCCTAAAATATGAATTAATGAAATTTAAAGCTTCTTCGTTTGACACCGATATTTGTTTTGCTAATCCATATTGTGTTATTCCATAAATAATTCCAAAATTGATGGCCTTTGCCTTTCTTCTAAAATCATCTGTCACTTTGGTAATTGGAACATCAAAGACTTGGCTCGCTGTTAAAGAGTGGATATCCTGATTATTTTTAAAAGCTCTCTTTAATTCCTTGACATCGGCCATATCAGCAAGAATTCTCATTTCTATTTGATTGTAATCCGCTGAAATAAGTAAATTATTTTTATCAGCTACAAAGGCTTTTCTTATTTCTTTTCCATCTGAGGTTTTTATAGGAATATTTTGTAGATTTGGATCACTTGAAGCTAGCCTACCAGTATTAGTTGCTGCGAGTAAGAAGGAAGTGTGAACTCTTTTTGTTTTTTTACTTATATGATCCTGCAAAGCATCTGTGTAAGTGCTTTTTAGTTTTGAAACCTGTCGCCATTCTAAAACTAAATTAGGAAATTTATGTCCTGTTAAAGCTAAATCCTCTAGGATTTTAGCACTTGTAGCTAAACTACCTTTTTTTGTTTTTTTTAACTTAGCTATTTTTAGGTCATTATAAATAATTTCTCCTAGTTGTTTTGGAGAACCGATATTGAATTTTTTACCTGATATTTTATAAATTTCTTTTTCAATAATAATCAATCTTTCCTCAAATTTCTTAGAAAGTTTTTTAAGATAAGCGTCATCAACTTTTATACCATTCATCTCAAGCCTTGAAAGGATTTTGATCATAGGTTTTTCAAATTCCTCATAAACTCTTTCTAACTTTTCCTCAGATACTCTTTCAGATAAAACTTCATATAATCTAAGAGTTATGTCTGCATCTTCAGCAGCATATTCAGTGGCAGGTTTGATTTTTACGTCTGCAAAATTTAATTGTTTTTTTCCAGTTCCCACTAAATCTTTATACGAGATAGTTTTATGACCAAGGTGCAGTTCGGATAGAGTATCCATGTTGTGTCTATTATTCCCAGCATCTAATGTATACGAAAGTAACATCGTGTCTTCTAATGAGCTTAATTCGATGCCGTTATTTTTGAATATTATAAAATCATATTTTATATTTTGGCCGACTTTTTTTATACTTGGATCTTCTAAAATTGGTTTAAGCTTTTTTAAAACTATATCCTTTTTTAATTCTGTTCTATCTTTATGACCTACTGGAATATAGAAAGCCTCGTTAGCCTCATAACATACTGATATTCCCACAAGATCCGCTTCTTGTGGATTTAGAGAAGATGTTTCAGTATCAACCGCTATAACTGATTTTTCATCTAGTTTTTTTATTAATTCGTCTAATTGTTTCTCTTTTGAAATAGTTTTGTAGGTCTTAGTATTTATCTTATTATTTTTTTTTACTAGAGTTTTATCTTTAAAATCTCCTTTTGTTGGCTCACCATAAAAACTAATTGCTTGGCTTAGCAGTCTATTAAACTCCATGTCTCTTAAAAAATCATATAATTTATCTTTATTTATATCTTTAATGATAAAATCAGCAGCATCATTCTTAAGTGGGACATCATCCTTCAAAGTAACTAATTGCTTGCTAATCATGGCTTTATCTTTGTTAGACATTAATGTTTCTCTTCTTTTATTTTGAGGTATTTCTGATGCTCTCTCTAATAAATTTTCTAAGGTTTTGTATTTATTGATAAGTTCTGATGCTGTTTTTATACCAATGCCAGGAACTCCTGGAACGTTATCTGAGCTATCTCCGGCAAGTGATTGCACGTCAATTACTTGGTCTGGTTTAACTCCAAATTTTTCGATTACTTCTTTTTCACCTATTACTTTACTTTTCATAGGATCAAATAGTCTGACTTTGTTTGATACTAACTGCATCAAATCTTTATCCGATGAAATTACAGTAACATTTGCACCTGCCTCTGTAATTTTTTTTGCATAAGTTGCTATAAGGTCATCTGCTTCATAATTTAAAAGTTCAATTGATGGTAAATTAAAAGCTTCAACAGATTTTCTTATGTATTCAAACTGAGGGGCTAAATCGTCAGGTGCTTCTGTCCTGTTTGCTTTATAATCACTGTAAATTTCATTTCTAAAATTTTTTCTAGCTGAATCAAATAT
This sequence comes from uncultured Pelagibacteraceae bacterium, assembly GCA_902542165.1. Taxonomy (GTDB): domain Bacteria; phylum Pseudomonadota; class Alphaproteobacteria; order Pelagibacterales; family Pelagibacteraceae; genus Pelagilacustribacter. The sequence goes on along the minus strand of CACBTF010000002.1, from coordinate 40,727 downwards.
AACAGCAAAATGAGTAGGTTTGTTTTTAGTATTATCTGATCTAGCATCCTCTAAAAGTTTAAAAAGCATCGAACAAAAACCACTAACAGCTCCAGTAGGCAGACCGTCACTTTTTCTAGATAAAGGCGGTAACGCATAATAAGCTCTAAATATATAACCTGAACCATCTATTAAATAAAAATGATCTGTTTTTTTTATTGAACTCATATATACATATTACATTGAATTCTTAACTAAGATTAAAAAATTATGTCTAATAATGCTTTAACTGTTGAAAATCTTAATAAAATCTATTCGAATTCCAAAACAAAAAAAGAAACTAAAGCTATAACTGATTTAAATTTTGAGGTTAAAGAGGGGGAAGTGTTCGGACTGCTTGGGCCAAATGGAGCAGGCAAGACAACTTTTTTAAGTATTTTAGGAGGAACAGTAACTAAAACATCTGGAAATGTTAATGTTTGGGGCTTCGATCTAGACAAAAACCCAAGACAAGTTAAAGCCTCTATAGGAATAGTGCCGCAGGAAGTAAACTTAGATGCTTTTTTCAGTCCAAAACAATTACTAGAACTTCAAGCTGGTCTTTATGGAATAGCCAAAAGAGATAGAATAACAGATTTAATACTCCAAATGGTTTCCTTGGAAGGTAAGGCTAATGCGTATTCAAGAAGTTTGTCTGGTGGTATGAAGAGAAGGCTTTTAATTGCAAAAGCAATGGTTCACCAGCCTCCAATATTAATTTTGGATGAACCAACAGCAGGGGTGGATGTGGAGCTTAGAAACAACCTTTGGAATAATGTAAAAAAACTAAATAAAGAGGGTGTAACAATAATTTTAACAACTCACTATCTTTTGGAGGCGCAAGAAATGTGTGATCGTATTGCTATCATTGATAAAGGTAATTTAGTTGCATTAGATACAACTGAAAAACTTTTAGAGAGAATTAAATTTAAGAAAATCAATTTTAAAGTTAAAAATGTAGATTTAAATCTCTCTCTAGTCATGAATGGTATCAAATTTGAAATAATTTCAAAAAATCAAATTTCCGCAATATATGAAAAAAATTCATTAAATTTTGGTGAAATAATTAATTATTTTAATCAAAACAACATAAAAATTGAGGATATTTCTACAGATGATGGTGACTTAGAAGATGTATTTGTCCAATTAACAAAGCACTAGATTTTAACGAAAAAAATGTTTATTTAGATGTATGGAATTAGTAAAAAGTTTTAGACAATCTAAATTGCTAAAATATGTTTTCTTAGCTTTAATTGGAAGTATTATCCTGGCTGTATCTTCAAAAATTAAAATCCCCTTCTATCCTGTGCCAATGACAATGCAAACTTTAATAGTTTTAATGATAGGTATTGGTTTTGGCTGGAAACTTGGTTTAGCAACTGTTTCTTTATATTTATTCGAAGGAATAATTGGACTACCTGTATTTTCAGGAACTCCAGAAAAAGGTATAGGATTAGTTTACTTTACTGGTCCTACGATGGGGTATCTCGTAGGCTTCTTAGTTGCTGCTTATATTTCTGGGAAATTCAATTACGACAATAATTTAGTAAAAAACTTTTTAAAACTTATGCTAGCCACAAGTTTTATTTATATTTTGGGTATGTCTTGGTTGGGTAGTTTAATTGGTTGGGACAAGCCAATTTTTCAATTAGGGGCTCAACCATTCTTGCTTGCAGAGCTTTTCAAAATACTAATTGCTACCTTAGCAATTAATCAAATCAAAAAAATTAAAAAATTAGTATAATTTTATCTTGGAGATCTTTTGGAAAGAATTCTTTGAAGAGTTCTTCTGTGCATTTTAAGTCTTCTAGCCGTTTCTGAAACATTTCTATTACACAATTCAAATACACGATGAATATGTTCCCATTTTACTCTATCTGCTGACATAGGATTTTCGGGTGGTTTCGCTTTTGACTCTGGAGAAGCTAACAAAGCCGCCTCAACATCATCCGCATCAACTGGTTTAGCTATATAATCTATTGCTCCTTCTTTCACAGCAGCTACAGCTGTAGGTAGATTCCCGTATCCCGTTAACATTACAATTCTACTATCTTTATTATTTTTTGAGAGCTCCTTTACAACATCTAATCCATTACCATCCTCAAGCCTAAGATCTATCACTGCAAAAGCAGTGGGATTTGTCTTAGAAATATTAAGGCCTTCAGCCACTGTTTTAGCCTCTTTTACTTGAAATCCTTTTTTCTCCATTGCTCTTGCGAGCCTTCCCCTTAATGGATCGTCATCATCAAGGATAAGGAGTGATTTATCTGCAAAGTCTGCCAATTTTAGCTGCTCTGGAACGTTTTTTAGTGGTCTCATAGAGCTTCATATAGGTATTGTTGACAAAATTTCAACACGACAAAAATGTCCTTTTTTTCTTTACATAAAGTCAAAAAAACCTTAAACGCGGAATAAATAAGGTTTTTTTTATTAAATTTTTTAAAAAATCTTTGTGTAAATTAACGAGGAACACATGAAATGGGAAAATTTAAAACAGTTAACGAATTAGTTAACTCATTACAACCAGATCACCCCGTATATTGTATACGGCTTAACGAGATTAAAAAATCCGTAAAATTTTTTAAAGATCATTTTCCCGGAAAGATACTCTACGCTGTAAAAACAAATCCTAACGAAAAAATTATTAAACAGATTATTGCTAATGGTATTAATGAATTTGATGTTGCTTCTCTAAATGAAATAAAACTCCTTAATAAAATTAAGTCAGATACAAAATTACATTTTATGCACACAATTAAAAGTAAAGAGAGTATATCTTCGGCATACTTTAATTATGGTGTTAAAAGTTTCTCTCTTGATAGCAAAGATGAGTTGAGAAAAATTCTAGAGGCTACTAATCAAGCGAAAGATTTAGAACTATTTGTAAGAATTGCAATATCGAATGAACACGCTGAAATAGATCTGTCAAGAAAATTTGGCGCACTCCCCTCAGAAGCTTTAGGATTGGTAAGATTGTGTAAGGAACATTCAAAAAAACTTGGAATAAGTTTTCATGTTGGTTCTCAATGTATGCATAAAATTTCTTACTCAAAAGGAATTCGTGAAATCGGAAATATAATAAAAAAAACAAAAATAGTACCAAATACAATTAATGTAGGTGGAGGATTTCCATCTATATATCCAGATCTTAATCCTGAACCATTAATTAATTATATGGAAGAAATTAAAAAAGAGCTAAATAACTTGAAGTTAAATAAATTACCAGAAATCATATGTGAGCCAGGAAGAGCCCTTGTTGCAGAAAGTGGATCTACAATCGTTAAAGTTATTTTAAGAAAAAAAAATAGCCTTTACATCAATGATGGAACATATGGATCTTTATTTGACGCTGGAGCACCAAACTTTGTTTTACCATCAAAGATGATTACAAGCGGGAGAATTCAGTCTAAAAAACTTACTGCTTTTAGTTTTTTTGGACCAACTTGTGATGGATTAGATTATATGAAAGGACCTTTTTTGTTACCAAATAATATTAAAGAAGGTGATTATATAGAGTTAGGTCAGTTAGGGGCTTACAGTCTTACTTTCAGAACAAACTTCAACGGTTTTTATTCAAATGATATTCACGAATTAAGTGACAAACCAATTATATCTATGTACGATAAAGATAATGATAAAGTTGGTTCTTTAGTAGCTTAATGAATAAAAAAAATAGTCCGAATATCGGACACAATAAAAAATCTTTACTTAATTCCCCAGTTGAGCACATCGATATCAAGTCTTTTGATGCTCGTAAAATTATTGATGGTATGAGTAAGATGTCTTTCACTTCTAGAGATACAGCCAGAGCGGCAGCTATTTATAATGAAATGCTTGCAGATAAAGACTGTTCGATTTTTTTAACTCTAGCAGGCTCAACTTCGGCAGGTGGATGCATGGATTTATACACTGATTTAGTAAAACACAATATGGTTGATGCTATTGTGGCTACAGGGGCCTCGATTATAGATATGGATTTTTTTGAAGCTCTAGGTTTCAAGCATTATCAGGGATCGCAGTTTCAAGATGATACTGAACTAAGAAACAACTATATTGACAGGATATATGACACTTATATTGATGAAGAGGAGCTTCAAGCATGTGACAAAACTATATGTGATATTGCTAATTCTCTAAAACCTAAACCATATACCTCAAGGGAATTTATTAAAGAGCTTGGAAAATATTTAAAAACAAATTCTAAGAAAAAAAACTCATTAATAGAAACTGCTTATGATAGTAATGTTCCTATATTTTGTCCCGCTTTCACAGATAGTTCTGCAGGATTTGGGCTTGTAATGCATCAGGAACAAAATCCAGAAAATCACATCACTATAGACTCAATAAGAGAGTTCAGAGAAATAACTGAAATTAAACTCAAATCAAAACAATCGGGATTGTTAATGGTTGGCGGTGGGGTACCAAAAAATTTTATTCAGGATACAGTGGTTTGTGCGGAGTTATTAGGTAAAAAGGTAGATATGCATAAATACGCTATTCAAATAACTGTGGCAGATACGAGAGATGGTGCTTGTAGTAGTTCTACCTTAAAAGAGGCAAGTTCATGGGGCAAAGTGGATGTGACGAAGGAACAAATGGTGTTTGCTGAAGCTACAAGTGTATTACCCCTAATAGCAAGCGATGCGTTTCATCGTAAACATTGGCAAGTAAGACAAAAAAGAAATTTTCAAAATTTATTCAATTAAAAAATAATGAGTAAAACGAAGATAGCATTAGTGCAGATGAAAATGTCGTCTGACCCAAAAAAAAATATTCAAAATGCTGTCGACAAAATTAATTTTGCAGCAAAAAAAGGTGCAAAAGTAATTTGCTTACCAGAGTTATTCATGACAAAATATTTCTGTCAGGTTGAAAGTCATAAAAACTTTAATTTCGCTGAGAAAATACCAGGGCCTAGCAGTAACTTATTTTCTGCACTTGCTAGAGAACTGAAAATTATTTTAATTATTTCATTATTTGAGAAGAAGACCCCCGGGCTTTATCATAATAGTAGTATTGTAATTAATGAAAAAGGTAAACTTTTAGGAAAATACAGAAAAATGCATATCCCTGATGATCCTCAATTTTACGAGAAGTTTTATTTTGCTCCTGGAGATTTAGGTTTCAAATCTTTTAAAACTTCAAAAGGTAATTTAGGAACTTTAATTTGTTGGGATCAGTGGTTTCCTGAAGCAGCAAGATTAACAGCTCTTAAAGGTGCAGAAATTATTTTTTATCCAACAGCTATTGGATGGCATCCAAAAGAAAAAAGAAAATATGGTAAGTCGCAACTCGAGTCCTGGCTTTCAATTCAAAGGTCTCACGCAATAGCTAATGGTATATATATTGCTGCAGTAAATAGAGTTGGAATTGAAAAACAAGGTAATAAAAAGATAGAGTTCTGGGGGAATAGTGTAATATTTGATCCAAGTGGTAATGTTGTTAAAAAAGCCAGTTTAAAAGAAAACATTTTGATTTGTGAAATTGATTTCAACAAAGTGGAAACCTCTAGACAACATTGGCCTTTTTTTAGAGATAGAAGAATAGACTATTATAAAGGACTACTTAAAAATCCAAGAGATGCCTAGAATAACAAAATCTCTTTTCAGGATGCCAGCTGAATGGGAAATTCAACAATCTACATTAATAGGATGGCCTTATAATAAAAATGATTGGCCAGGCAAATTTAAAAATATCCCCAAGAAATTTGCAGAAATAATCTCTAAAATTACTAAGTCACAGGAAGTAAATCTATTAATTAAAAACTACAATTCTAAGAATGAAATTAAAAGATTGCTCAGGAAAAATAATGCAAAAGTAAAAAATGTAAAATTTATTATTTGTAAAACAGATAGAGTATGGATGAGAGATACGGGGCCAATATTTATTAAGAATAAAAAAAATCAAAATATTTTATTAAATTGGAAGTTTAATGGTTGGGCTAAATATAAAAATTATAGGGCGGATAATAAAATCAATTTGAGAATAAAAAATTATTACAAAGGAAATGTCATCACTCCAAAGTTTAATAAGAAACCAATAGTTCTCGAGGGGGGAGCGATCGATGTAAATGGAAAAGGTTTACTTCTCACAACCAAAGAATGCTTATTAAGTAAAATTCAACAAAGAAATTCTTTCTTAAAAATAAAAAATTATAATCTTATATTTAAAAAGTTTTTAGGAGCAAAAAAAGTTATTTGGCTAAATAAAGGAATTGAGGGAGACGATACTCATGGACATGTTGATGATATTGCTAGATTTGTAAAACATAATAAAGTTTTTCTTGCTTACGAAAATAATAAAAAAGATAAAAATTTCAAAAATCTTGATGAAAACTATAAAATTTTGAAAAAAATCAGAATTAATTCTTCACAAATTAGAATTAAAAAAATTCCTATGCCTAGACCTATTTATATAAATAAAATAAGAGTTCCGGCATCGTATTTAAACTTTTATATCTTTAATAAATTTGTTTTATTACCTACTTTCAATGACCCCAAGGATAAAATAGTAATCAAAATTTTTAAAAAAGAATTTTATAATAGAAAAATTATTCCAATAGATTGTTCTGAACTAATTTGGGGCTTTGGAGCGATTCATTGTTTAACACAACAAGAACCAAAATAAGCTTACTCTTAAAGCAAAATATTCTTAGGAGACCAGCTAATTACTACTGAAGCACCACCTAAATTTTTATCCTCTTTAAACAATAGTTTAGCATTTTGTCTTTCCAATAAAGTTTTGCCTAAGAAAGTTCCTAGGCCTAAGCCTGAGTTTGAACTTAATTCTAATGATCTTGATTTAATATATGGTTCTCCCAATTTAGTAATAATATCCTTGGGAAATCCTGGTCCATCATCATTTATAATAATTTTGATTTCTTTATAATCACTAATCAAAAAAATATTAACTTTACTTTTTGAAAATTTAATCGCATTGCCTATAAAATTCCTCAAACCATAAATCATTTCTGCTGACCTTTGGATGTCAATTTTATTTTTATCGTTATCAAATACTAAAGTAATTTTTTTCGACGAAGTTTCTTTAAAAGAATTTATGATTTCCTCAAGCAAATTCTCTAATTTTGTCGAGCTAAAAAATTTGTCTTCCTCTATTTGTTTTTTTGAAATTCTTTTTAGAATTTCACTGCATCTTTTAGATTGACTGATTAATAAATCAATATCTTTAGATAGCTCATTGTTTTCACCAATTTCTTTTTTCAATTCTTTAGCAACCACACTTATTGTTGCTAGAGGCGTTCCTAGAGAATGTGCTGCAGCTGCTGCCTGCCCACCTAAAGACTCTAGTTCATACTCTTTATAAATAACCTCTTGAAGTTTTTTAAAAGCTTCTTCTGTTTTCTTTTTTTCACCAGAGAAACGAATTCCGAAATAACTCAAAAATATTAAGCCAATTAATATAGAAATGATAATTCCAATTTTATAAAAATTTGGAAAATGTAACAAATTCATATTTTCGCCTGGCAAAGGTAAATGAAAAAATGATATGGTTAATAAAAGTAATGATGTTATTAAACCTAAAATAATTGTTGTACCCATACTTAGAAATGTCGAGGAAACAATGGCTGGGATTACTAACAGAAAAGAAAAAGGATTAAAAATTCCTCCTGTTAAATAAAGAAGCGCACTAAGTTGTAACAAATCAATAAGGAGAAAAGGAGCTGCATAAAAATCTTTTAGTTGATTAATTTTAATCGCAAATTGAAGATATAAGTTTGTGGCTAAACCCAATGAAATGATCAAATAACTTTCTATAATTGGAAACGGTAAATTTAGGTAATAAAAAACAATGCTAATTGCCAAGATTTGTCCAATAGTGGCTATATACCTCAAGATTGTTAATGTATTTTTATCTAAGCTTAAGTTCTCTTTTGTCCTAAAGAGGGTCGAAAAATCCATTTGTTTAGATGTCTAAGTTAGCTACATCCAAAGCATTATTTGTAATAAAATCTTTCCTTGGAGCAACTTCGTCGCCCATCAAAACTTTGATCATTTTTTGATCCTCTTTAGATTTATCTTTTGTGCCTTTTGTATATTGAACTCTAAACATAGTCCTATTATCAGGATTTAAGGTTGTCTCCCAAAGTTCTTCGGGATTCATTTCGCCTAAGCCCTTGAAACGTTGTATAGATAATTTTTCCCTTTGCTCCTGAATAATTTTTTTATATTCTATACTTCCCTTTTTAATTTTTTTATCTATTTTCCCTGTTTCAAGTATGTAATTTTCCAAAGCTTTTTCATCCTTAATGTAAATACTTTTGTTTGCTTTTGTTACCTTAAATAATGGTGGCTGAGCTAAATAAATATGACCATGTTCTATTAATTGATTAAAAGGACAATTATTAAAAAAAGTAAGTAATAATGTTCTTATATGAGATCCATCAACATCGGCATCCGTCATTATAACAATTTTATCATATCTAAGGTTTTCAATATTAAAATCTTTTGACCCTGTTCCTAAAGCATTTATTAAAGTAACAATTTCATTTGATGACATCATCTTAGACAGAGCTTTTGTAGATTGATCCTCACCATTAGATTTCCCATTAACATAAGTATTTAGAATTTTACCTCTGAGTGGTAAAACAGCTTGATATTCTCTTACTCTTCCTTGCTTTGCTGAACCACCAGCTGAATCCCCCTCAACGATAAATAATTCAGTTCCCTCACGTTTTTGAATTTGACAATCTGCAAGTTTTCCGGGTAAGCCTGATAATTCAAAAGTTCCTTTTCGTCTAACGCTGTCTCTTGCTTTTCTTGCAACATCTCTAGCCATTGCTGCCTGAGTAATTTTTTCTATCACTGTTTTGGCTATTGATGGGTTTTGGTCGAACCACGTTGAAACTTTTTCACTAATTATATGTTCTACAATACCCCTTATCTCTGAAGAAACTAATTTATCTTTTGTTTGAGAAGAAAATTTTGGATCTGGCATTTTAATAGATAGCACGGTAGTTAAACCTTCTTTAATATCCTCTCCTGATAATGAAATTTTATTTTTTTTATTATTTCTGTCTGCTGAGTATTTGTTTATAACTCTAGTAAGCGCTGTTCTAAATCCAAGTAAGTGAGTTCCTCCATCTTTTTGAGGAATATTATTTGTGAAAGGTAGCACTTCTTCAGAATATCCGGCGTTCCATTCAAACGAACACTCCACAACTACATTATTTTTTGTAGCCATTACATAAACTGGCTTCTTAAATACTTCTTTTTCATTTTTATTAACTAATATTGGTTTTTTATTATTTATGTACCTAACAAATTCTAAAATCCCGCCATCATACTTATGTAAAAATTCTTTTGTCTTTTTTGAAGTATTGTCAATTAATTTGATTCCTATTCCCTTATTTAAAAAAGCTAATTCTCTAATTCTTTTTTCAAGTGTGGAAATACTAAATTTGACAGATGAAAAAATTTGCTTTGATGGAAGAAAATTGATTCTTGTTCCGTTTTTTTTTGTTTTACCAAGTTTTTTTAATGGCTTAATTGAATTTCCATCTTTAAACTTAATTTCATATTCATTACCGTCCCTATATATATTCAATTCTAGTCTCTCTGAAAGTGCATTTACCACTGAAACTCCTACACCATGCAAACCTCCTGACACTTTATAAGAATCGTGATCAAATTTACCGCCAGCATGTAACTGTGTCATTATTACCTCTGCAGCTGACATTTTCTCACCTTTATGCATATCTACTGGTATGCCTCTACCATCATCCTCAACTGTCACGGTGTCATCAGAATTAATAGAAACATTTATATTTTTACAATAACCTGCAAGCGCCTCATCTATTGAATTGTCTATCACCTCAAAAACCATATGATGTAATCCGGAACCATCGTCGGTATCTCCAATATACATTCCCGGTCTTTTTCTTACAGCATCTAGTCCTTTAAGAACTTTTATTGAGTCCGCACCATAGGATGCTTTTTTTTTTAATTCAGTGTTTTTTGACATTATTTTTAGATATAAATTTATATCATTTTTTCAAACGAATAGAAAATCATGTACAACCAGAGTGACTTAAAACTATTACTTACCAACCCTTTTAGAGCAAAAAATAAAAAAAAATCATATTTCTCTAAATTTAGATTTTCATTGGCATTATTACGTAATAACTATTTTTATCAGAAGCATCTTCAACCAAAACTGGTGAAGTAGAGTCTTTTAAATTCATTTTTAATTTCTTATCTTCAATCTCAGATGCAATTTCTATCAAATATTTTGAGTTAAAACTTATATTTAGATTGTCAGAATTAAAACTAGCTTTTATTTTTTCATTTCCTTCACCAGAGTTTGCGCTATTAACAGAAAGTTGAACATTATCTTTATTGATGAGTAATTTTACTCCCTCTTTTCTATCAAGTGATACACTTGCTACTCTTTCGATTGAGTTTATGAAATCTTTAGAGGATACTTCGAGAGTTTTATCGTTCGATTTTGGAACAACTTTGTTATAATCTGGGAATTTTCCGTCTATAACTTTGGATATTAGCTTTATATTACCTAAACTAAACTTAATTTTATTGTCAGCTGTTTGCATTAAAAGTTGATCAGACGACTCTGCGAGTAGAGAGCATAACTGAAATACAGTCTTTCTCGGAAGAATTAAAGAATTAAAATCCGCAGCATTTTCTATCTCAAGACTACTTGATGAAAGTCTATGGCTGTCTGTAGCAACACCAGTCAGAAAGTTTCGTCCATGAGCTTCAGTTAAATGTAGAAAAATTCCATTTAAATAATGCCTAGTATCATCGTTAGATATTGAGATTTTTGTTTTATTTAATAGTTTTAAAAATCTGTTATTGTTTAATGAAATTTTCTGCCCTTCAAATTCATCAGCAAAAGTTGGGAAATTGTCAGTTGGTAAACACAAAAGATTAAAGTCAGCATTTTCACTCTTTAAGCTTAATTTATTTTCTGATTTTAAATTAAAGTTCAATTCTGAATTAGAGGAAATTTTTCTTAAAATGTCATATAAAATTGCTGCAGAAGTAGTGGTGCTTCCCTCGTTAATTATTTTTACATCAATAATTTCATCATAAAATATGATATCAAGATCAGTTGCAATAATTGATAATTTTTTATCTTTAAGTTGAAGCAATACATTCGAAAGAATTGGTAATGTATTTTTTTTTTCGACTACACCTTGAACAAAATTTAATGATTTTAATAAGATGTCTCTTTTAACAACAAATTGCATTTAGTTATTGTTCTAATAATAAGCTTTTAATCTGACTTATATTTTTTTTCATCTCATCGTCTTGTTCGGATAATCTCGTAATAGTTTTAACTGCATGAATGACCGTTGTATGATCACGATTTGCAAATCTTCTTCCAATTTCAGGCAAAGATCTTGTTGTCATTTTTTTTGCCAGGTACATCGCTATCTGTCTTGGTCTAGCTAATGGTCTTGATCTTCGCTGTGAAAGCATTTCACTTAGAGCTATATTAAAATAATTAGAGACAACGTTTTGTATTTTGTCCACTGTAATAATTCTAATTTGATTAAATACGTCTTTTAAAATACTTTTACAGTCACTAATAGTTAATTCTTTATTATGAACTCTGCTAAACGCTATTACTCTATTCAGCACTCCTATAAGTTCTCTGATGTTAGTTTTACTTTCACTAGCTATAAAAGTAATAACTTCTTCACTAACATTGATGTTTTCTTTGAATTGGTTTTCTATCTCTTCTATTTTCTTTTTAATTATTTTAATCTTTAATTCTAAATCAGGCGCTTCAATATCAACTACAAGACCACCGGCTAGTCTAGATTTTATTCTATCCTGAACTCTATCTAATTTCATAGGTGCTCGGTCTGAAGAAATAATAATTTGTGAACCTTTATCCATTAAACTATTAAAAGTATGGAAAAATTCCTCCTGCAAACTCTCTTTGCCGCTAATAAATTGGATATCGTCTATGATGAAAACAGATGATTTTCTAAAAAAATCTTTAAAATTTACCATATCATTTTTCTTAATCGATTTAATAAAATGATACATAAATCTCTCAGCAGAAATAAACATTACATTATTATTATTCTGCAATTCTAAACCAATAGCATTTAGCAGATGAGTCTTTCCAAGACCCACTCCCCCACACAAATAAAGGGGGTTGTAACGTGAAATATGTTCACAAACTTTTTTTGAATATGATAAGGCAATATCGTTACTTTTCCCTTGGCAAAAGCTACTAAAATTCAAGTTAGGATTTAACCTGTTATAGTTCAAAATTGAGTCTTTAATCTCAGTTACTTTATTAAGCTCATCAATCTTTATAAATTCTTGATTTTGCTTATTTTCATCTATGATTTTAAATTCTATTCTATTAAGTGTTAATTTAAAATTTTTTACTTGTTCTAGAATTTTATCCAAATATCTCGATACGATCCAATCTCTAAAGAAACGTGTTGGGACACCAAGAACCAAATAATCGTTATATTCTTTAACTAGAGTAATTTTTTCTAACCAGCTATTGTAAACTTCAGTGCCAAAAGTTTTTTTAAAGGCGCTCTGTATTTCATCCCAGTTTAAAGTCTTTTCCTCTTCTGAAATAAAAGCGTTTTGTTTTTTAAAATTATTATTTTCCATGTAGAATTTTATTTAGAGATTCCTAATAACGACTTTTGAAAATTATTTGCAACTATGTAGAGGTTGTAATTAGAAATAAAATTATAAACCGGTTGTACAATTATCGTTCAGATAGAATTAAAAAGATTTTTCAACTACATGAGCGAACTTTCTATATTTGGTAACATGATACTAAATGTAGAATAACTTTTTTTTTTTTATCAACTTTAAATTGATTATTTAGAATAAATTTTTTTTGAAATCCTAGAAATTTTTCTCGCTGCTGTATTTCTATTTATGATCCCGGATTTGGCAACCTGCATTAGAATTGATTGAAATTTTGAAAAATTTTTTTTTGCTTTCTCTGTTTCTTTACCTTTCAATAACTGTTCCATTGTTTTAACGGCATTTTTATACTTACTTTTTCTTATTCTATTAACTTGAGTTTGTTTTTTAACTCTTCTTACGCGTCTAATTGCTGATTTAGTATTCGGCATATTTTTACGATTATATATATGTGCAATTTAATACGGTCAACTTTATTATTTTTGACATTTAGCACAGTAATACGTTGAACGGTTCGATATAAAAATTTTAATTATCATTCCTTTGCAATTTTTTTTTATGCATTTATCCCCTTTTTTACCGTAAACACTAAAATGTTGCTGAAATGAACCTTTTTTTCCACTACTACTAGAAAAATCTTTTATAGAAGAACCGCCTAAAATTATAGCTTTTGTAAGAACCTTTTTAGTAAAATTTATAATCTTTTTAATCTCATTGTCTGAAAGCTTTTTTATTTCTTTATAGGGTTTTAATTTACTAAAAAACAGAATCTCATTTACATAAATATTACCAAGTCCGGAAACAAATTTTTGATCCATTAACAGATCTTTTACAGTTCTTTTTTTTCCTTTAATATAATTTTTAAAATATCTAATATTAAATTTAGTGCTTAATGGTTCTGGTCCTAAATATTTTAAGTGAAAATTTTGATCAAGATAAGCTTTTTTAACAAACTTTATAAAACCAAATTTTCTTATATCATTATAAATAAGTTTTTGATTACTTGATAAATTAAAAATTATACGATCGTGTTTTTTGTCTTTATAATCGTCTAGATCGTAATAAAAACAAGTTTTATATTTTGTTTTTTTATTATTAATAAAAAAAAATTTTCCTGTCATGCCTAAATGAACTAGCATTACAATTTCTTTATCAAAGAAAAATAAAAGATATTTAGATCGTCTTAAAATTTTTTTAATTTTAAATCCAATAATTTTTTTAATTTTATTTCTATCAATATTGTATCTTAATCCACCATCATTAATTTTGACAGCTTTTACAGTTAAATTTTGTATTTTGTTAATTAAGGACCTTTTAACAACTTCAACTTCTGGTAATTCTGGCATATAATTAAGTTATGAAAAGTACTATTCAAGATAAAACAAAATTAGTCAATTCTGTATTTTCAAAAGTTTACAATGAATACGATTTGATGAATGATATTATGTCTCTAGGGATACATCGTATTTGGAAGAATAAATTTATTGACTGGATGAATCCTTCTCGTAATTCCTCATTAATTGATGTTGCATCTGGCACAGGTGATATAGCAAAACTATTTTCTTTACGAAGCAAAAATTTGTCAATGATTACATGCATAGAGCCAAATGAAGAAATGTTTAAAAAAGGAAAAAACAATCTTATAAATTTAAAGAATATTGAATGGATCAAATCTAGGGCAGAGGATTTACCTGTTAAAGATAATATGTACGACTTTTACTCAATTAGCTATGGTATAAGAAATGTTTCTGATATTAACAAAACTTTAAAAGAAGCCTATAGAGTTTTAAAAACTGGCGGTCGTTTTATGTGTTTAGAATTTTCAAAAATAGATAATGAATTTTTAAATTTTTTATATAAGAATTATTCAAAATTTATACCTACCCTCGGAAAATATTTTGCAGGATCATCTAAGCCATACGAGTATTTAATAAACAGCATAGATGATTTTTATAATCAGGAACAGCTTTTGGAAATAATAACTAAAAATGGCTTTTCAAATGTGGAATATAGAAATCTCTCTAATGGTATCTCAGCTATACATTCTGGGTGGAAAATTTAAATGTTAAAAAGAGTTTTTAAATTATTTCAAATTGCTAGAAAACTGTCTACATCAGGTGCAATCGATACAATTAATCAAGTACATCAAATACCAGTATCAATAAATTTATTTTTTAGTTTAATTTCAATTGGTTCAAAAAGTACTAATTTGCAAAATAATAAGCCAGGTCAAAACCTCTGCGAAGCACTTCAAGGTATGGGGACTACATTTATAAAACTTGGACAGTTTTTAGCCACTAGACCAGACATAATCGGGGAGGATATGGCAAAAGATTTAGAAAAACTTCAAGATAAAGTTCCTGCGTTTGAGCTATATGAAGCAAAAAAAGTAATTAAAAAAGAAATTGGTGAAAAACAATATCAAAATATTATTGAAATAGGCGAACCTATAGCGGCAGCATCTATTGCTCAGGTTCATTTTGCTAAAATTAAAAATGAAAACCAAGAAAAAGAAGTAGCAATCAAAATTTTACGACCAGATATAGAAAAATTATTTAATGAGGAATTGGATGCTCTAATGTTGTTCGCTTATATCGTTGAAAGTACAATTTCAAAAGCTAAGAGATTAAAACTAGTAGAAGTGGTGCACCTTTTAAGAGAAATTACTAATATTGAAATGGATTTGAGATTTGAGGCTGCTGCAGCTAATGAATTATACGAAAATACAAAGCTTGATAAAGGTTTTAATGTGCCAAAAATTTATTGGAATTATACAACGAAGAAAATACTTACTCTAGATAAAGTAAATGGTGTTTCAATTAGGGAACAAAGAAAATTAGAAGATCAAGGTATAAATTTAAAATATTTAGCTGAAAATTTAATTCAGCATTTTTTAAAACAAGCTGTTAGAGATGGTTTTTTTCATGGCGATATGCACCAAGGCAATCTATTTGTAGATCCAAAAGGAAATATTGTTCCTGTTGATTTTGGAATTATGGGCAGACTAGATAAAAATAACAGGAAATTTTTAGCTGAAATTTTATATGGTTTCATAAAACGAGATTATGTTAAAGTTGCAGAAGTTCATTTTCAAGCTGGATTGGTTCCTCAAAATTCATCTAAGGATGAATTTGCGCAAGCATTACGTTCTGTAGGCGAACCAATTTTTGGCCAATCTATAAAAGATATTTCTGGTGGAAATTTACTCGCTCAATTATTTGAAATCACAGAAAAATTTAATATGGCTACTCAACCGCCGTTATTACTACTTCAAAAAACAATGGTTGTCGTAGAAGGAGTCGCAAGAAAATTATACCCAGATACAAACATTTGGGAAGTATCTAAACCTGTTTTAGAGGAATGGCTAAAAAACTTAAAAGGTCCAAAATCAACAATTGATACTGCTCTAAATACATCTGCTGAAATAATTAAACGAATACCCGATTTTCCTGGTTTGATGGATAAAGCGGAATACGCATTAAAACTTGTAGCTGAAGGTAAATTAAATTTAGGTATAAACAATAAAAACTTAGAAATGGAACAGATGAAATTAAAAAACTTTAGAAATAATGTTGTAATAAGTTTTTTTGGTATTGTAATTGTCGCCCTGTTAGTATTTTAATCTAGGTTAATGACTTTAAAAAATAAAAAAATCTTAGTTATTATAGGTGGCGGTATAGCAGCCTACAAATCACTGGATTTGATAAGATTACTAAAGAAAAATAACGTAGATGTAAAAACTATTCTTACAAAAAGCGGCAAAGAATTTGTAACACCTTTGTCCTTATCAACATTAACAAAATCAAAAACATTTGAGAATATGTTTGATAGTGATGCAGAGGCAGAAATAGATCACATTGCGCTCTCTAGATGGGCCGATATCATTATAGTACTGCCAACTACTGCCAATTTTATGAGCAAACTATCAATAGGAAAAGCTGAAGACTTAGCAACTACTGTTTTGTTAGCTGCGGACAAAGATATTCTTTTAGTGCCAGCTATGAATGTTAGGATGTGGTTACATAAAGCCACACAGTCAAATCTAAAAATATTACAAGATTTTGGTTATTTATTTATTGGACCTGAAAAAGGTGAAATGGCGTGTGGGGAATTTGGCGAAGGCAAAATGTCAAGTCCAAGACAAATTTTTTCATATTTGAAAAATTACTTTGATAAAAAAAATATTGTTAAAGAGAGAAACCTTAAAGCCTTAGTAACTGCAGGACCTACACGTGAGTATATCGATCCAATAAGATATATTTCTAATGAGTCAAGTGGTAAACAAGGTTATGAAATTGCTATAGCGCTTAATAAACTTGGAATAAAAACAACATTAATAACTGGTCCTTCTAAACTAGTCTCTCCCAAAGGTGTTAAAGTTAAAAAAATAATTTCAGCAGACGAAATGTTAAACGAGGTAAAAAAAACTTTACCTGTAGATTTAGCTGTGTGTACCGCAGCGGTATCTGATTTTAAGCCTGCTGAAAAGAGTAAAAATAAAATTAAAAAAGAAAAACTTAATTTTAAATCAATAAGCTTTATTAAAAATAATGATATTTTAGATTTTTTATCAAAAAATAATAGAAACAGACCAAAAATAGTAGCTGGTTTTTCTGCAGAAACAAAAAATATAATTAAAAATTCTATGCAAAAAATGAAAAATAAAAATTGTGATCTAATTTTTGCAAATGATATTTCTAAAAAAGAGATTGGTTTTAATTCTGACTTCAACAAGGTTTCAATGATAGATCAAAAAGGAAACATAAAAATAATACCGAAAAATAAAAAAAGTTTTATTGCTAATAAAATTGCTCAATTTTTATTGGATAAATTGATTGATGACAGAAATATTAATTAAACGGTTATCAAAAAACGTAATTTTACCTAAATATGAAACAGAAGGTTCATCAGGTCTAGATTTAGCTGCTAATATAGATCAGCAGATTGAGATTCTCCCTGGTAAATCTGAAGTTATTCCTACAGGATTAGCTGTTGCAATTCCAAAAAATTTTGAAGTTCAAATTAGGCCTAGATCCGGATTAGCAGCAAATAATCAAATAAGTGTTTTAAACACCCCGGGTACAATTGATGCTGATTATAGAGGAGAGCTTAAAGTAATATTAATCAATCTAAGTGATAAAGTTTTTGTTGTAGAAAAAGGATTACGCATCGCACAAATGGTTTTATGTCCAGTTATAAAAGCAACATTAATAGAGGTGACAGAGTTAGAGAACACAGAACGTGGCTCTGGCGGATTCGGATCTACAGGAATTAAATAATCAATGGCATTAAATCTTAATGAATTTAAAAGATTTGAAAAACAAATTATTTTAAAAAAAATTGGAATATCCGGTCAAAAAAAAATTAAAAAGGCTAAAGTTTTGATTATAGGGGTTGGAGGACTGGGTTGCCCATTACTCTCATATTTATCTTCTTCCGGTGTAGGTAATATTGGAATAGTAGATCATGATAAAATAGAGTTGGGAAATTTAAACAGACAGATTTTATTTGATTCTTTTGATCTCGGTAAATATAAAGTTAATCAAGCAAAAGTAAAAATTAAAAAAATTTATAATCGAATAAAAATAAAGACTTTCAAAATTAAAATTTCAAAAAAAAATATTAATTCAATTTTAAAAAAATATGATGTTATCTGTGATGGTACAGATAATTTTGATACAAGATTGTTAATCAATGATTATTGTAAAAAAAATAAAAAAATCTTAATTTCAGCTGCAATAAGTAAATTTGACGGTCATCTATTTAAATTTAACTTTAAGAAAAAAACGCCTTGTTTTAGATGTTTTATGCCACAAAAGCCTTTTCAAGAAGCGAATTGTGATTTAGAGGGAATATTTCCCCCTGTTGCCGGTGTGTTGGGCTCTTTACAAGCGAATGAGGTTATAAAAACCATTTTAGGTCTTAAAGATGATCTTAATGGTAATATTTTAATTTTTGATTCCCTAAAAATGAATATTAGGAAATCTAAAATACAGATTAGTCCAAATTGTAAAAATATATGCAAAAATTAATTTTCTTTTTGGTATTTTTTTTTAATTTTGGGAACCTCTTCTCAAATGAAGAATATTTTTTAACTTTAAGAAATGAAAAAGTTAATTTACGTCAAGGTCCATCCTTCGATTATCCGGTAAAAATTTTTTATAAAAAAAAGTTTTTACCTGTGTTAGTGCAAGAAAAATCTGATAATTTCAGAAAAATTAGAGATCACGAAAATAACTCGGGGTGGATTCATATTTCGCAACTATCAAAAAAGAAAGCAGCTATAGTAATTGATGATAACTTAATTTTATTTAAAAGTTCCACAATTTATTCTAATCCAGTCGCTATTCTAAAAAAAGGAAGATTAGTGAAAATAAAAAAGTGTAAGGAAAATTGGTGTAAAATAAATTCTGGTAAATTTAAAGGTTGGGTTAAAAAAGAGAGTTTGTGGGGATTATTATAAAAATTTTACTTTATATATCTGGTCCATAATTTATCTAACAAATAATACCAAAATCCATTAATTGTCGGCTCTACTAGAGCTACTAATCCTGCTTCCCATAAACTTGCACCTGTTAGCACTGAAACAACTGTCATAGCTATACATACGTGCCCGATTGTGTAAACTAACGCTCTTCCTGCGCTCGTGCTCGCAATAACTTTAAATATTCCTCTACTAAACTCTGTCATGTTTAATTTGAATTAATTACTTTTCTTAAAAGGATTTTCTAAGACGCAAGCAACTAAGTGGATTCTGTCCTGTTCACCTCCATTAAAAAAATTGTGGTACTTAGTGTTATTAGTAATAGTCACAGTTCCATCTGCTGGCATGTGTTTTGCAACGTCTTCAATAACCATTTTACATCCTGGATTTGTAATTATTGGAATATGAAGTCTTGGCTCTGGATCTCTATGCCAACTCAAAGTAGACCTAGGCTCTTTTAATAAAATTCTTACCCTTCCGAGCTTAAATCTTTTACTTAATAAGTTATAGACTTCTTCAAAATATGTATTTCTGAATTCAGGTACAATTTCTTTATATTTTGACTCATCTATTGACTTGTCTCTTTTGACTTCTTTCCCAGACTCATCAGGAATTGTCCAATACTCACCCCTTACATTATGTCCTTTTATCGAGTCTGCATCCCCGGGAATTCTATTTATTGGAATAGCTGCAAAATTTGTAATTCCTAATGTGTTAAATTTTTTTTGCTTAAGAATTTTATCAAGTTCTGTTCTTAATTTTTTGATATCAAATGTAATGTCAGGAACTTTATAAAAATCTGAAGAGAGTTGCTCATTCATTAGTTTAATTTTTTCAAATTTGGTCTATCTGCGTTCATTATCTTGGTCCAAACTGCTACGAAATCTTTAACGAATTTTTCCTTATTATCATCTTGAGCGTACACTTCAGCATAAGATCGTAATATTGAATTAGAACCCAATACTAAATCTACTCTGGATGCTGTATACTTCACTTTATTAGTTTTACGATCAATAATATCATAGGAATTCTTACCTGTAGGTTTCCATATAAATTTCATATCGACTAAATTTAAAAAGAAATCATTTGTTAAAGCGCCTACTTTTTCTGTGAACACACCTTTATTTTTTGCTGACGCATGGTTTGTTCCCATAACTCTCATGCCTCCAATTAAGCACGTCATCTCTTGCGCAGTTAAGCCCATCAAAGACGCACGCTCTAATAAAAGTTCTTCTGGCATTACAGAGTAATCTGATTTTACAAAATTTCTAAATCCATCATGCAATGGTTCTAACCATTTAAAATTTTTATGCTCTGTTTGTGCTTGTGTAGAGTCACCTCTGCCTGGATTAAATGGAACTTTGACTTTTGAGCCACCTTTTTTGATTGCTTTTTCTAAACCAAAATTCCCTGCAAGAATAATTGTATCGGCAATAGATGCGCCTGTTTTTTTGGCAATATTTTCTAAAACTTTTAGCACTTTTGAAAGTCTTTCTGGTTCGTTTGCTTCCCAATTTTTCATTGGCTCTAATCTAATTCTCGCTCCGTTTGCGCCACCTCTTTTATCTGTTCTTCTATATGTTCTAGCACTATCCCAAGCAGTAATTATTAAATCCTCATTGCTTAATTTACTCGCTGCTATCATTTTTTTAACTTTTTCTACGCTATATTTCTTTTTAGAAGGCAAAACATTACCCTGCCAAAGAAGATCTTCTTTAGGTGCCCAAGGACCAATATAATTGTCTTTTTTTCCCATAGTCCTGTGCGTTAACTTAAACCAAGCTCGAGCGAATGAATCTTCAAAAAACTTTGGATCTTTGTAAAACTTTTCTGAAATTTTTCTATATTCTGGGTCCATTGCCATAGCCATGTCAGCATCAGTGAACATTAGTCGAGCTTTTTTTGTGGGATCGCCTAAATCAACTGGTTTCTTTTCTTCCTCAAGATTAATTGGTTCCCACTGCCATGCTCCAGCTGGGCTTTTTTTGCTTTCCCACTCATAATTAAGCAAAAGATCTAGATATTGATGATCCCATTTGTCCGGATTAGTTGTCCAAGCACCCTCAAGGCCTGATGTAATTTGATTTACACCCTTGCCGCCATTTTTTTGAACCCATCCAAAACCTTGTTCTTGAATATCTGCTCCCGCTGGCTCTGGCCCTAAATTTGAAGGATCACCATTACCATGTGCTCTTCCAATTGAGTGGCCACCTATTGTTAGCGCAGCTGTTTCTACATCGTTCATTCCCATTCGTCCAAAAGTTTCTCTAACATCCATGGCCGTTCTGACCGGATCAGGTTTTCCTTCTACACCTTGAGGATTAACATATACTAATTGAAAATGAGACGCTGCTAATGGAGCTTCTAGAGAAGAACGATCTTGTGGATCTCCGTACCTATTTACAGCTAATGGAACTGTTTCTTTACCCCAGTAAACATCTTTTTCTGGTCCCCATAAATCTTCTCTTCCAAATGAAAAACCAAATGTTTTAAAGCCAGCTTTTTCATAAGCCATAGTGCCAGCTAATACCATTAAATCTGACCAGCTTAATCTATTTCCATATTTTTTTTTAATCGGCCAAAGTAAACGTCTAGCTTTATCTAAATTTGTATTATCTGGCCATGAGTCTTGAGGAGAAAACCTATGTGATCCAACATTTGGTCTACCGTCAAATTCTCTATAAGTCCCAACTTGATGCCAAGTTAATCTAACCATAAGGCCTGTGTAACTTCCTAAATCAGCAGGCCACCATTCTTGACTATCTGTCATTAATTTTAATAAATCTTTTTTTAAAGCTTTAAAATTTAATTTTTTAACCTCTTTTTTGTAATCAAATCCCGGTAGTGGATTAGTCTTTGTGTCATGTTGATGCAAAATATCTAAATTAATACTATTTGGCCAAAATCGAGATGTATTTGACTCGCCAGATTTAGTAACACTTCCGTGCATCACTGGGCATTTACCATTGCTATTTTTTTTATATTCTACACTCATTTGATTTAGTTTATAATAATTCTAAAGTAAAAAGCAAGCGACAAACTGTCAATTCTTTAAATTTATAAATACCTCTACGTTTTTGATTTTTTTACCATTTGGTGCTTTTGGGATTTTTTGTATGACCACCTCACTTGAATCAATATCAATCAATTCCGAAGTTTCACCATCATAAAAATGATGGTGATTAGTGATATTCGTATCAAAATAAGTTTTTTTTCCTCTAACGTCTACTTCACTTAAATGTCCTGCTTTCTTGAAAGCATGAATTGTGTTGTAGATTGTTGCTAATGCAAATTTACAAGTTGATTTTTTAGCTAACTGGTTTTCTAAGCTCTCAACTGTAAAATGAAATGTCTTCTCTCTTTCAAACAGAAATTTAGCAATTTCTACTCTCTGTTTAGTTGGTCTTAAACCTGACGATCTTAATTTCTTAAAAATGTCTACTTTTTTCATGTTTTTTTTAATATTTTGCTAGATTATAACGATTCTAAACACAAATCTATATAAAACTTTTGCTAAATCAAGTAAAACAATCTCTTAATCATGCAAAAAAATAGCTACAACTATGATGAATTAATTTCGTGCGGAGAGGGAAGATTATTTGGTGAAGGAAATGCTAAACTACCATTACCTCCAATGTTAATGTTTGACAGGATTACAGAAATTAAGAAAAATGCTGGAGAGTTTAAAAAAGGATTTATTAAAGCTGAACTTGATATTAAAGAAAACTTATGGTTTTTTGATTGTCACTTTCAGAAAGACCCAGTAATGCCGGGATGTTTGGGATTAGATGCTATGTGGCAATTAGTTGGCTTTTTCTTAGGATGGATTGGAGAACCAGGAAAAGGTAGAGCTTTAGGAGTAAATTCTGTAAAATTTACAGGTGAAGTTCTAAAAAATATAAAGTTAGCTACATATGAGATTAATATGAAAAGAATTTTGAGAAAAGAGGGAACAGCTGTTGGTCTAGCAAATGGATTATTAAGCGCCGATGGTAAGATTATTTACCGTGCAGAAAATTTAAAAGTAGGATTATTTAAATCATGAGAAGGGTAGTGATATCAGGTCTTGGCATAGTGTCATGTCTTGGAAATAACCAAGAAGAAGTTCATCAGTCATTGTTAAACTCAAAATCAGGAATTTCATATGCTGAAGAATACAAGGAACATAATCTTAAAAGTCATATACACGGCAAGCCTAATATTAAACTTTCAGATTTTGTTGACAGAAAAACAATTAGATTTATGGGCTCCGGTTCCGCCTACAATTATATCGCTATGAAAGAAGCGATTACTGACTCGGGTCTTGAAGATAAAGAAGTAAGCAATTTTAAAACTGGAATTATAATGGGTTCTGGTGGACCATCAATAGAGAACGTTATTCTTGCTGCGGACAAAACTAGAGCAAAAACTCCAAAATTAATGGGGCCATTTATTGTTCCACGTACAATGGGCAGTACTGCTTCAGCTACGCTAGCTGTGCCGTTTAAAATTAAAGGCACAAATTATACAATGAGCTCCGCCTGCGCCACGAGTGGTCATTGTATTGGTAATGCTATGGAATTAATTCAAATTGGAAAACAAGATATTATTTTTGCTGGAGGAAGTGAGGAAGTTCATTGGGCTATGACAGCAATGTTTGACGCCATGACTGCTTTGTCTTCCAAATATAATGATAAACCTGAAACTGCATCAAGAGCTTATGATAAAACCAGGGATGGATTTGTTATTGCGGGAGGAGCAGGTGTTTTAGTTTTAGAGGAATACGAACATGCAAAAGCAAGAGGTGCAAAAATTTATGCAGAACTTACAGGTTACGGTGCTACCTCAGACGGTTATGACATGGTGGCTCCGTCTGGTGAAGGCGCGGTAAGGTGTATGCAAATGGCAATGTCCACTGCAAAAAATAAAATTGATTACATAAATACTCATGGGACATCCACGCCTGTGGGAGATATAACTGAATTAAACGCAGTGAGGAAAACTTTTGGAGAAAACGTTCCAAAAATTAGTTCAACAAAGTCTTTATCAGGTCATCCGTTAGGTGCAGCTTCAGTTCATGAGGCTATTTATTGTTTAATAATGATGAAAAATAACTTTATCGCAGGCTCAGCAAACATTTCTGACATGGACGAAGAAGCAAAAAAATTTCCAATAATTTCTAAAACAGAAAAAGGAATTACATTAAATACAGTTATGTCTAATAGTTTTGGTTTTGGAGGAACAAACGCCGCTTTAATTTTTGAAAAGGTATAAATAATGGATTTAATGAGAGGAAAAAAAGGTTTAATTATGGGCGTTGCTAATGAACGTTCTATTGCTTGGGGAATTTCTCAAAAATTAGCAGAAGCAGGTGCGGAGTTGGCATTTACTTATCTTGGTGATGCTCTAAAAAAAAGAGTTATACCTCTAGCAGAAAAACTAAAATCTAAGATAACCTTTAGTTGTGATGTTGAAAAAAAAGAGGAAGTAGTTAAACTATTTGAAGATATCAAATCACAATGGGGTCAAATCGATTTTGTAGTCCATGCCGTTGCATTTTCAGACAAATCAGAATTATCAGGTGAATATCTAAATACATCCAGAGAAAACTTTTTAAAAAGCATGTTAATTTCATGTTTTTCATTTACTGAAGTCTCTAAAGAAGCGTCAAAAATCATGAGAGAAAATGGTAGTTTATTGACGCTTACATATGAGTCTGCAAAAGCAATTCCGAATTATAATGTAATGGGTGTCTGTAAATCTGCACTTGAAGCTAGCGTAAAATATTTAGCAAGAGACTTAGGACAAAAAAAACTTAGAGTTAATGCAATAAGCGCTGGCCCTATTAAAACACTCGCAGCTTCAGCTATTGGCGATGCAAAGTTTTTGTATAAGTGGAATGAAGATCATTCTTTTCTAAAAAGAAATGTTGATATTCATGATGTTGGAAACTCAGCTTTATATTTGTTGAGTGATTTAGCTGCTGGCGTAACAGGAGAAATTCATTACGTTGATGCTGGTTATAATAAAGTTGGAATGCCTGATCCCAAGAATATGTCTTAGGAAGCTTTAGCTTGTTTCATTGATAATTTTACTTTACCCCTATCAAAGCCAACTACTTTAACTGAAACTTCGTCGCCTTCTTTAACAACATCACCCACTTTAGCTACTCTTTTATCAGCTAACTCGGAAATGTGAACTAAACCATCTTGTTTTCCTAAAAAATTTACAAAAGCTCCAAACTCCATTATTTTTACAACTTTGCCTTTATAGATTTTTCCCATTTCAGGTTTAGCGATTAAGTTTTTAATAAATTCTAATGCTTTATTTCTTGAAACTTCATCTGGAGCAGCAACAGTTACTTCTCCTGTATCATTTACATCTACTTTAGCCCCTGAAGTTTCTACGATCTCTCTTATAGTTGCTCCACCTTTGCCGATTACTGTAGCTATATCTTTTTTATCTATTTTCACTTTTTCCATTTTTGGAGTGTGTTTTGAAAATTCTTTTCTTGATGTTTTTATAGCTTTGTTCATCTCGCCAAGAATGTGTTCTCTTCCTGCTTTTGCTTGGTCTAAAGCTTTTTCCATAATTTCAAAAGTAATACCAGTGATTTTAATATCCATCTGTAACGATGTAATTCCATTCTTCGTACCAGCAACTTTAAAATCCATATCTCCTAAATGATCTTCATCACCTAAAATGTCTGATAATACAGAAAAATCTTTTCCCTCTTTAATAAGTCCCATAGCTATTCCAGCCACCGGCTCTTTGATAGGAACTCCTGCATCCATAAGAGATAAAGAAGTTCCGCAAACAGTAGCCATAGATGAAGATCCATTGGACTCAGTAATCTCAGAAACAACCCTTAATGTGTACGGAAAGTTTTCTTTTATAGGTAATGATGAGTTTATTGCTCTCCATGCTAATTTGCCATGTCCTATTTCTCTTCTTCCTGTTCCAATTCTTCCACATTCTCCTACTGAAAAAGGAGGAAAGTTATAATGCAACATAAAGTTGGATCTTTGCATACCGTCTAAGCTTTCTAATCTTTGTCCATCGTCTGCCATGCCTAGTGTAGTTACTACAAGTGCTTGGGTTTCTCCTCTAGTGAATAATGCAGATCCATGAGTTCTTGGTAATACACCTACTTCACATCTAATTTGTCTTACATCTGCTAAACCTCTCCCATCAATTCTTTTTTTATCTTTTAAAATTGCAGTTCGAACAATATCTTTTTCTAGAGATTTTAGTTGAGCCATTACTTGATTTTCTGTAAGTGACTCATCTTCAGCAAACATTTCCTTACACTGAGTTTCAATTTCAGATATTGCTGTTGATCTTTTCTTTTTATCTATTTCTTTAAAGGCGCCTCTTAAGCCTGTTTCAAATTTCTCAGCAATTTTCTTCTTAACATCTGAGTGGTCGATTTCCTCAACTTCCCATTTAGGTTTTCCAGCTTTTTTTGCTAGCTTTTCTATAGCTTCAATTATTGGAACAAATTTTTCATGACCGAATTTCACTGCGTCTAACATAATCTTTTCAGATAATCCTGACGTTTCGGACTCAACCATTAAAACTGCATCTTTTGTTCCAGCAACTACTAAGTCCAATTCTGAATCTTTTAATTCTTCTATAGATGGATTTAATAAATATTTTCCATCTTTATACCCAACTCTACTCGCAGCTATAGGTCCTTGAAATGGTAATCCGGATATTGCAAGTGCTGCTGATGAGGCAATAATAGACAGAATGTCAGGTTGGTTTTCACCGTCATAAGATAGAACTGTTGGAAGTAGTTGAACTTCATTAAGAAAACTTGATGGAAACAAAGGTCTTATAGGTCTATCTATTAATCTTGAAATTAAAGTTTCTGCTTCAGTAGGTCTTGCTTCTCTTTTAAAATACCCTCCTGGAATTTTACCAGCCGCATAATATTTTTCTTGATAATTTACAGATAAAGGAAAATAATCTTGACCGTCATTTAATTTTTTTGCTCCTACCGCTGTAGCAATCACCACAGTCTCACCTAGTGATGCAATAATTGCTCCATCTGCTTGACGAGCAACTTTTCCTGTCTCTAAAGTTAATTTTTTACCATTAACTTCTATTTCTTCTTTATGTATTTTAAACATTATTTCCTTAAATTTAATTGTTTGATGACCTTTTGATAGGACTCAACATTTTTCTTTTTAAGGTAAGTAAGGAGTTTCTTTCTTTTATTAACTGATTTAGTCAAACCTAAAGTTGAATGTTTATCCTTTTTAAATTTTTTAAAATGATCTGATAATTTAGTAATCTTGTCAGTAAGTAATCCTATTTGAATTTCAGTAGAACCAACATCTTTGCTATGAGTAGCTAATGATTTAATTGTATCTTTTTTTTTCTTTATCATTTTCTTTATTCTTTTTTATAATTTTCTCAATCTTTTCAGCATATTCAAATGAGTTATCTTCTACAAAAGTGAGTTTAGGAAGAAACTTAATATCTAGCCTTTTAGATAAGGCTCTTCTAACAAGATGTGCGTTTTCAGTCAAGATCCTAACTGTTTCCTTTGTATCTACTCCCCCTAAAGGAATAACGTAAACTCTAGCAGTTTTTAAATCTGGTGTCATTCTGACTTCTGTAACTGTAATTAACTTTGAATTAAAAGAGGGTATCTTAGCTTCATTTCTAATAAACAGTTCACCTAGATTTTGTTTTACTAACTCCCCAACCCTTAATTGTCTTTGGCTGTAAGTTCTTTGTGTAGATTGATTTCTCATTATTTTAAATTGATCTTTGTATTTTCTCAGAAAGATAGGACTCAATTACATCCTTTTCTTTAAAGTCTATAAAATCTTTGATGCTTATTCCGCATTCTAAACCTGTTCCTACTTCTTTTACTTGGTTTTTTTCTCTAAAAATTGTCAAAATTTCACCATTAAAAACAACCACTCCATCTCTAATAATTCTGGCTTTAGATTTACTTTTAATTTCTCCGCTAATTACTTTTGATCCTGCAATTTTTCCCGCATTTGAAACTTTAAATATTTTTTGAATCTCAGCACTACCTAGAACTGTTTCTTTTGTATCTGGCTCTAAAAGGCCTGATAAAGATTTTTGAACATGATCAATTGCTTCATAAATTATATTGAAAAATTTAATTTCAACTTTCTGCTCTTCTGCTAATCTTTTGGCTTCTCTATTCGGCTTTACATTAAATCCAATAAGTATTGCATTGGATGCTTTTGCCAGAGCGACATCAGTTTCGTTTATCATGCCAATATTTGATAAAATGATTTTAGCTTCAACCTCTTTATGTTCAATTTTATTGATCGCCATTTTTAATGCTTCGCTTGAGCCCTGCACATCAGATTTAATTATAATGTTTAATTCTTCTTTGTCTTTTATATCCTCAAATAAAGTGGTTTTATCTTTTGCTAAATTTTTATTTTGAGCAGAGTTATTTTTTCTAAATTCTGAGAGTTTTTTTGCCTCTTCCTCATTTTCAGTCACAAGAAATTCAGCACCAGCATATGCTGAGCTATTCATTCCAAGAATTTCAACCGGCATTGAAGGCAGTGCTTCGTTTACCATTTTTCCCTCATAATTTATCATTGCTCTAATTTTTCCCCATGTGTCACCACAAATAAAGAAATCGCCTTTTTTCAATTTTCCATTTTCAATTAATATTGTCGAAACAGGTCCTTTTCCCCTATCTATCTTGGACTCAATTACAACTGCCCTTGCCTTATCGCTATAAGAAGCTCTTAAATCTAAAATTTCAGACTGTAAAAGTATGCTCTCCTTAAGTTTATCTAAATTTGTTTTTTTTAAAGCTGAGACTTCTACAAATAATGTATCGCCGCTTAGATCCTCAGCAATCAATTCATATTGCATCATCTCATTTTTTATTTTACTTATGTTTTTTTCTGGCAAATCGCACTTATTAATTGCAACAATTATTGGCACTTTTGCTGCTTTAGCGTGTTTAATAGCTTCAACCGTTTGAGGTTTTATTCCATCATCTGCAGCAACTACTAGAATTATTATATCTGTTATTTTTGAACCTCTTGCCCTCATTTCAGTAAATGCTGCATGACCTGGAGTGTCTATAAATGTAATCAATCTATTATCGTCTGTTTTTACTTGGTAAGCACCGATATGTTGAGTAATACCTCCATGCTCCCCTGAAACAACATTTGTGTCTCTTAAAGAGTCCAGCAAAGAAGTTTTTCCGTGATCAACGTGTCCCATTATTGTAACCACTGGAGGTCTAGTTTTAACTTCTCCTTTAAACTTTTCTTTTAACTTACTAGTTTCTAATGAAGGCGCATCTTCGATGACTGGTTTATGACCAAATTCTTTAACAATGTACTCGGCTGTATCTTTATCAATGTTATGATTGATGGTAGCAACTACCTTCATATTAAATAAGAATTTTATTATATCATTAGATTTTTCAGCCATTCGATTTGACAGTTCTTGAATAGTTATTTGTTCAGGAATTTTTACTTCTCTAAAAACTTTTTTAAATTCTTTTTTTTCCTCACTGTCTGGTTTTTTCTTTTCTTTAAGTCTTGCACGTTTTACAGATGCTAAACTCCTTTGTTTAATTTCTATTTCCTCAACGTTTAATGCTCTTGAAACTGTTAGCTTAAAATCACGTTTATCTACTGGGCCTTTAAGTTTAAGTTTGCTTTTCCCAGCTGGCTTATTATCTTTTTTAATAAAATCTTTAGTTGCTTGTTGTTCTATAAATCTCCTAGTAAAATTTTTTTTCTTTAAATCAGGATTAATATTTGTATCTTGGGGTACTGGCGATTTATAAACAGTTTTATTATTTCTAAAAGGTTTTTTTTTCTCTACTGAAAATGATTTTTTACCAGCAGTTGATATCGAAGTTGTATCAATTTTCTTTTTTAAGTTAGATGAAATCGTAAGTGTTTTTTTTTTATCTTTTTCCATAACATTATTTGTAAACTATCTCTCTAGCTGACATTATTAAATCATCAGCTTCTTTTCTTGATAAAGAAAACTCCTCGAGATAGCCATCAATTCTAATCTTCTTTCCTTTTATTTCGTCGAAACCTCCTATTAATTCATCAGAAGATAAATCAGCGAAATCACTCAATTTTTTTATGTTTTTTTGACCTAATATCACTAACATTCCTTGCGTCATACCTTTCAGATTTATTAATTTTTCCTCCACACCTAATTCTTTAAGTTTTAATGCAACTGCTTCTTTTTCTTTGACCAAAGTTTCTTTTGACCTTGTGATTAATTCTTTCGCAGTTTCCTCGTCTATTGCCTCAATTTTTGAAATGTCCTCTGGGTTTGATTGAGCTATTTCATCTATAGAGATAAACCCTTCTGAAACTAGAAGTTGACCTAATGTCTCATCAACTTCTAAGTTTTTAATCAAGGTTTCGGTTCTATCTTTAAATTCAGCTTGTCTTCTTTCCGAGTCTTCTTTATCAGTAAGAATATCAATTTCATAATTAGTTAATTTAGATGCCAATCTAACGTTTTGGCCTCTTCTTCCGATGGCTTTACTTAAGTTTTCCTCAGTTAAAATTATATCGATTCTTTTGTTATCTTGATCTATAAGAACTCTTTGAATTTCAGCGGGAGACAAGGACTCTGAAATTAATGTAGGTAAATCTTCTGTCCATTTTATAATATCTATTTTCTCACCATGTAATTCATTAACTATTGTTTGAACTCTGCTTCCTCTCATACCAACACAAGCTCCCACAGGATCTATAGATGAGTCTTGAGAATGTACACAAATTTTTGCTCTGCTCCCAGGATCTCTTGCAACAGATTTAATTTCAATCGTTCCCTCATATATTTCTGGTACCTCTTGAAAAAATAATTTGGCAAGGAATTGCGGGTGAGCCCTAGATAAAAATATTTGGTGACCTTTCATTTCTTTTCTGACTTCATAACAGTAAGCTTTTACTCTATCTCCAGTTTTTAAAATTTCTCTGGGAATTAATTCATCCTTCTTAATTACTCCCTCTGCTTTTCCTAGATCCACTATTACATTTCCGTACTCTAATCTTTTAATTATGCCACTTAAAATTTGCTCTTGCTTATCTATAAAATCCTCATACTGTCTATTTTTTTCTGCTTCTCTTACTCTGCTACTGATAACTTGTTTAGCACTTTGCGCGGCAATTCTGCCAAAATCAATTTGTGGTAATTCTTCAAATATTTTTTCACCTAATTTCAAATCCTTATTTTTAGGATAATTTTTTTGTGCTTCCGCCAATGTAATCTCTCTTGCAGAGTCTTCTACTTTTTCAACAATATCTAAAACTTTCTGAATTTTTATGTCACCCGTCTCTCTATTAATTATTACTTCGATATTATTATCGTTTCCAAATTTAGTAAGAGCTGCTTTTTGAATGGCACTTTCCATAGAGCCTATAACCAACTCTTTATCAATAGACTTTTCGTTGGCTACAGCATCTACAATTCTTAAAAGCTCTAATTTATCTAGCCCTCTATTTAACATTTTATCTCTCCTAAAAAAAAATGGGCTAGTGCCCATTTTGAAAGTTCAATTATCTTTAATTATCTTTAAAAGAAAATTATGGTTTTTTCAAGATTACAGTTTAAATAAATCAATTTTATCTGTTTTTTCCCACGTAAATTCACCCTTATTAGTCGACTTTCTACCAAAGTGACCGTAGGCAGACGTTATCTCATAAATTGGATTGTTCAATTGCAACATTTCTCTGATCCCCCTTGGAGATAAATTAAAATTATCTTCAATGATTTTTTTTACTTTATCAACTTTTCCCTCGTCATCATCAGCTAATTTTATAAAAATCGATAGAGGTTTAGATACTCCTATAGCATACGCTAATTGTATTAAGCATTTACTGGATACGCCAGCAGCTACAATATTTTTTGCAAGATATCTTGATGCATATGCTGCTGATCTATCTACTTTAGTAGGATCTTTTCCTGAAAACGCTCCTCCTCCATGAGGTGCAGCACCTCCATAAGTATCAACTATAATTTTTCTTCCAGTTAAGCCTGTATCACCGTCAGGTCCTCCTATTATAAACTGTCCTGTAGGATTGATATAAATTTCTTTTGAGTTGAGATCAGTTAAGAAATTTTCTGGAATAGATTTTTTAATATAAGGAATGACTGCTTCTCTTACTTGATCTTGATTGATACTTTTAGAATGTTGAGTAGAAATAACAACAGAAGTAACTTTAATAGGTTTTTCATTTTCATATAACATACTAACTTGGCTTTTAGAGTCTGGTTCAATACCCTTCAGATTTCCATTTTTTCTGTCCTCTGCCATTAATCTTAAAATTTTGTGGGAATAATGAATAGGTGCTGGCATTAACTCTTCGGTTTCATTACAAGCGTAGCCAAACATTATTCCTTGATCACCTGCTCCTTCGTCTTTATTATCTCTCGAATCTACTCCCATGGCTATATCCGCAGACTGCTCATGAAGAAAAGTTTCTATATTTGCAGTTTTCCAACTAAAGCCCTCTTGGTCGTAACCAATATCTCTAATACAATCTCTTACTTTAGAAATAATTTCTTCTTTTTCAATCTTCGGTCCTCTAATTTCACCAGCTAGAACAACTTTATTAGTAGTGGTTAAAGTTTCACAAGCCACTCTTGAAACTGGATCTTTAGATAAATAAGAATCAACAACCATATCTGATATTCTGTCGCAAACTTTATCAGGATGACCTTCAGAAACAGATTCGCTTGTAAATAGAAATTTATTTTTTGACATATTTTTTCATGTTTACAAAAAAGATAAGGAGATATGTAATTAAAAGTGTAAAGAAGATCAAATCATTTTTGATTTTATTTGATTTAATTAAAGGGACTTCGAGTTCTATATTTCCTGCTTCATTTCTGTTTAATTGTTTAATTATATTACCTTTGTTATCAATTATAGCACTGACTCCTTTATTTGTTGATCTTATGAGAAAAGTGCCATTTTCTACTGCTCTAAAAATAGATTTTACAAAGTGTTGATCAGGTCCTATTGAATCACCAAACCATCCATCTTCTGAGATATTTACAACAAGATTTGTGTCGACATCAGATTTTTGTACTAAATCAGAAAAAATAACCTCATAACAAATCAATGGTAGAATATTTAATTTACCGAACAAGAGATTTTTATCTTCAATGCCTCTTAGATAAGACCCATGTCCCTCTGTAATTTTTTTGAATCCAATATAATCTAATAATTTTTCAAATGGTAAAAATTCTCCAAAAGGAACGAGCTTTCTTTTGTTGTATCTTTGAATTATTTCCATATCATTATTTACTATTAACATACTGTTATAATAATTCCCTGTTGCAGAATCTAAAACATTTGATCCAAAAATAATTTTGTGATTATTTGAAAAGTTTTTCGAAATTAAATCTTTAAAAATTAAAATCTCATTATAACTATAACCACTAAAAACTCCTTCAGGCCATACAAAAAGTGTCTCCTGATTTTCTGATGGATCACTATAACGTATTAAATTTTTAAGTCTCTTTTCAATTTCTTTTTCGGTCAATCCATATTTTAACTCAAAATTTGGTGAAATAACTTTTACGTAAATTTTTTTGTTTATTTCGCTGAGAAATTTTTGATTTTTATTAATCTCGTAATTTCCATAAATATAAAGGGAAAGAATAATTAATATTGGAAGAGTTAAGCATAATATTTTGCTAATAAGGCTTATTCTAAAAATAATTATTAATGGTAAAGTAAAAAATGTGATAACAATTAAATTATAAGAATATAAACCTATTTGATTTAAAATTTGTAAAATTTCATTAAACCAAGTGGTGCTATAAGCCCATAAATTCCAAGGAAAACCTGTAAATATTATTGATCTTAAATAGTCAGAAAAACCCAAGCTAGCAGAAAAGATTATTAGTGATGGTAAAGTTAATTTTACATATGGACCAACTAATAAAATCGTAAAACCCATAAACAAACTTAAAAATAATGGAATTAATATTAATGCAAAAGGAATAAAAATTTTGAAATTTTCATCGAATGTTAATGAATTTACAATCCAAGATGTTCCACTTAGATAAAATCCAAATCCAAATGACAAACCTAGTATAAATAAATTTTTTTTATATGGTTTTTTTCTATAAACAGATTTTGATTTTTTATTAACATGAAATATTAAGTAAAAAAATAAAGGAAAAATAATAAAATTTAAAATTATTATATTGTAAGGATTAAAAGACAAAGTGGTTAAAGTCCCTAAGATAAATGGAAAAAAGTATAAAGCTAACAAACGATTATTTAAAAGTTCACTATTCATTAGAAAATTTAAGATATTTTTTCTCCGCTCTATTCATTCTTGAAAAATCTTTATCTTTCTTGTGATCATGCCCTAATAAGTGTAATAGACCGTGTATCCACAAGCGATCAAATTCAATCTTAAAATTTTTTAAAATTTTTTTATTTTTTATCTTATTCAGATTAATAATTATATCACCAATATATATTTCTCTTTCTTTAATCAATTTTTTCTCAAGTTCAAATTTTGAATGAAACGGAAAAGATAAAATATCAGTAGATTGATTTTTTTTTCTAAATTTTTTATTGAGATGTATTATTTCTTTGTCACTTGAAAGTAATAAGGTGCAAAAAATATCAATCTTTTTAAATTTTTTTTCTTTTAAATTTATTTTTTGGATTTTTCTTTCAATGTAATTATTTGGACTTTTAATAAATTGTAGCCAATTTATATTATCAACGATAACATTAATTTTTATCATCAATTTTTTTGTTTTGGTACGCTCTAATAATTTTAGAAACCAAAGGATGTCTCACTACATCGTTGTGATCGAATTCAATTATCTTTATTTCTTTTATATTTTTCAGAATATTTTTTGAATTAATAAGGCCTGAATGATTTTTATTAATTAAGTCTACTTGGCTTGGGTCACCATTAACTACTAATTTAGAATTCTCCCCTATTCTAGTTAAAAACATTTTAATCTGAGTTTCTGTGGCATTTTGAGCTTCATCCAAAATCGCAAAACAATTTTTTAGTGTCCTTCCTCTCATAAAAGCTAGTGGAGCAATCTCAATTTCACCAGCTTCAATTTTTTTATCTATTTTATCTGCACCGAATAATTCGTAGAGAGCGTCGTATAATGGTCTCAAGTACGGGTCTACCTTTTCTTTCATGTCGCCTGGAAGGAAACCTAATTTTTCACCAGCCTCAACTGCTGGCCTTGACAAAATCACTCTATCTATTTTTTTTTCCATAAGTAAAGTTATGGCAACAGATACAGCTAAAAAACTTTTCCCTGTCCCTGCAGGTCCAAGAGACATAATGATATCATTTTCTTTCAAAGCCTTAATGTACTCTGATTGTTTTTCTGAACGTGCGATGACTGATTTTTTTGGTGTCTTTATTAACTGCTTGAAACTTTTTACGTTAGACTCTTCAATTTCTAAATTTTTTTTCACAGACAAAACTATATCCTCTTTTTCAATTATATTCGTTAAAAAATACTTATTAATTAAAAATTTTATTGCTTCGCAAAAAATAGTTAATTTTTCAATATTTCCTTTACAAGTTATAGAATTACCTCTGAAATAAACATCTGTATTAGTTAACTTAGATAAATCTTTTAAGTTTTGGTCAAATTGTCCAACTATAGCCATTAACATTTCATTATTATTAATTGATAAATTGACTGTTTCTGTATCAATTTTTTTTATAATTAAATTTTGTTTTAATTTACTTATTTCTGACATTTAATTAAGCGGCACAATTAGTTTGATCTATAGTCGAGACTAATTCACCATACAACGTATTTTGATTTCCTCTCAAAATTTTAATATCTTTAATCTCACCTGTTAAATCTTTATTACTTTCAACAATTACTGAATTAAAATGTTCATCTCTTCCAAAATATCTGCTCCCACTTTTCATTTTGTTTTCAAATAGAACTTTGACTATTTTTTTAATAAGCTTTTTTCTATAATTGGTTTTCACATTTTCAGAAATACATTGAAATTCTATTAATCTACTTTTAGCCAGTTCGCTATCAACTTTAATTAGGTCATAAGCAGGCGTTCCTGGTCTTGCGCTGAATATGAAAGAAAATGAATTTATGAAACCAATTTTATTTATTAACTTAATCGTGTTATTGAAATCATTTTTTGTCTCACCGGGGTAACCAATTATAAAATCACTTGAAAATTTAATTTCAGGCTTTGCATTGATTAATTTTTTTATTATCTCTAAATATTCTTTAATTGTGTGTTTTCTATTCATTGCTTTTAATATTTTATCAGAACCACTCTGAACAGGTAAGTGAATTAATGGCATCAGCTTTTCGCAATTTTTGTGTGCTTCAATTAAATCCTCTGTAAAATCTTTTGGATGTGATGTTGTATATCTTATTCTTTTTAAATTATCGATTTTGGAGATTTCTAATATTAAGTCTGAAAGTTTATTTCCTTTAAAATTGTATGCGTTTACGTTTTGTCCAAGTAAAATTATTTCTTTTGCTCCATTGCTGACTAATTGATTTGCTTCTAAAATTAATTCTTTCATTGATCTTGAATACTCTGCCCCACGGGTATATGGAACTACGCAGAATTTGCAAAACTTATCACATCCCTCCTGAATAGTTAAAAAAGACGAGATTTTATTGTCTCTATTTTTTAAAGAGTTTAAACTATCGAATTTTTCTATAACGTCGAACTCGGTAATATTAATAGACTTTATTTTTTTTTCTAATCTTAAAATTGTATCGTTAATTTGATGATAAGATTGAGGACCAATAACCGCGTCTATATATTTTTCTTTTTTCAATAATACATCACCTTCTGCTTGAGCAACACAACCGACAATTAATACAATAGGTTTTGATTTATTTCTAAATTCTTTTTTCAATCGTCCGATATCGTGATATACTTTCTCAGTCGCTTTTTCTCTAATATGGCAAGTATTTAAGATATAACAATCTGCATCTTTAAAATTTTTAGTAGCTTCATATTTAATCTTTTTTGTTAAGTCAAAAATTCGATTACTGTCGTACTCGTTCATTTGACATCCAAACGTTTTAATGAAAATTTTTTTTTTCAAGTTATTTTTTTATTTTTGAACCATATAGTTCTAGTTTATGATCTACAAGATTGTAACCTAATTTCTTTGCGATTTTTTTTTGTAACTCCTCGATATCTTTGTCTACAAATTCTACTATTTCTCCACTATTGATGTCGATGAGATGATTATGATCATCATTAATTTCGTATCGTGCTTTTCCTGCTTTAAAATCATGTTTGACTAGTATTCCTGCTTCTTCAAAAAGTTTTACAGTTCTATAAACAGTTGCAATACTAATTTTGTCATCAAATGCGGTTACTCTTTTGTGAAGTTCATCTACGTCGGGATGATCTTTTGAACCATAGACTTCTTTAGACTCGGATAAAACTTTAGCAATAGTTTTTCTTTGATCGGTAAGTCTGACACCCTTTTGTTGACATTTCTCTTCAATTGCATTCATAATATTTAATTTAACTTAAATATATTGGTTTAATCAAATTTTTTTGAAATAATTTTTTTTTAATCAAAACTTCAATATTAGCAAGGCTAAATTGACCTAAGTCTGAATTCTTATATCCAAATAGTTTAACTTTTTTCGATATTTTTATTCCTTTTGCCACTGCTAAAGAAGTTCTTAATGAAGAAAAACTACCCGGGCCACTATTAACTAATACTGAAAAATTATCATCAATATTTACTTTGTATTTTTTAATAATATTTAATACACTTAATACCAACTGATCAGTATCAGTTTTTTTATCAAAATCATGAATGTAGAAATTATTATCAACTCTCAATCCAATCAGATTTTCTTTTCCTATGAAATTAAAAATTAAAAAATCTTTTATCATTTATTCATTTGCATTTATTTTATTTTTTCAAAACAATTTATATTCAAATAATCTATACGACGAAATTGAAGATTTTGGTATTATTTCATTAATGTATCACAGATTTGAAGAAAACAGATACCCATCTACCAATATAAAAGTAAATGATTTTAAGAAACATTTGAAAATTATTGAGGAAAGTAAAATAAAATTTATTAATCCAAGAGAATTTGAAAATGAATTAAAAAATAATAAGTTGGAGAGAAAAATTCTTCTAACTATTGATGATGGATTTTTATCATTTTATGAGAATGCTTGGCCAATTCTTAAAGAAAAGAAGATACCTTTCATCCTATTTGTAAGCACTCGAGAAGTTGGGGCTTTTAATTACATGTCTTGGGATCAAATAAAAGAAATAAGTAGAGAAGATTTTGTAGAAATTGGTAATCATAGTCATACGCATGAGTATTTGGCCGATGAGAATAATGAGATTATTAAAAAAGATATTGAAAAATCAATATCAATATTTAAAAAAGAATTAGGAAAAAATTCAATTTTTTTTTCTTACCCATTTGGTGAATACAGTAATGATTTTAAGGAAATTATAAAAAATTTCGGGTTTAAATATGCTTTAGGTCAACATTCAGGCGTAATGGATGAAACAAAAGATTTTTATGAATTACCAAGATACCCAATTAACGAAAAATATGGAGAAATAAAAAGATTCAAATCATTAACCAAAACATTACCTTTTAAATATAAAAAAATTTCTCCTGAAGAAAAATATCTTTTGCAAAATAAAAACCCACCTTTAGTAAAAATAGAATTCTTTAACGATATTAAAAATCTTAAATCTGTTGGTTGTTATTCAAATGAAGGAAATAAATGGAGAAAATCTGATATTAAATTTGAAAATTCCAATACATTAGCAATCAAGATTGTAGAAAAATTTACCGGTGAAAGAGGAAGAATTAATTGTTCTTTAAGAGATCCCAGTGGTTTATGGAGATGGTTAGGTATTCAGTTTGTTGTAAGTGAAAAATAATTTAAGAGCTAAGTTCTATTTTTTTTACGGAATTAACTAACTTGACTGGTTCGAAATCCATTAATCTATTTTGTTTAATAATCTGATTTAATATTTTTGTGTACTCAGATCCTGTTTGGGCGTAGTTATTTAAAGTATCTGTTAATTCTAATCCTGAAATTTTCTTTTTTTTGTTTCTAAGAGTCTGTCTTTTTTGTCTAAATTTAGAATAACTTTTATGAGTATTTAAATTGTTTTGATATG
Source organism: uncultured Pelagibacteraceae bacterium (assembly GCA_902542165.1). Taxonomy (GTDB): domain Bacteria; phylum Pseudomonadota; class Alphaproteobacteria; order Pelagibacterales; family Pelagibacteraceae; genus Pelagilacustribacter. Next base: position 1,398 of record CACBTF010000002.1, on the reverse strand, counting down.
CTTTAACTGAGGCTCTTAAAATTGGAAATTTTAATATTTTGTGATTTTTATTACTAGCCCTATCTAATGGAGCAATACCTTGGCCGCTCCATGTCCATTGACCAAAAATAGCATTCCCCTCTAACGCAAATCTAGACGTCCCCCAACCACTTTCCTTGGCGGCTTGAGCTAAAGCTATTGAAGTAGGAATGATATCCATTCTTACTAAAAGCTCTTTTAGATCTCCTTTTTTTACTTTGTACTCAAGTAACTTTTGTCGTAACCATTGTTTTTCAAGATCTGTAGTAAACTTTTTTTCTGATAAAAGTTTTAATTTTTCTCGATCAGCTTGTATCCTTTCATTTTCAGCTACAATTAAAGGTAAAACAATTTTAATAAAAGTTTCTTTTTTAAGCTTTGTGCTTTGAAGTTCGTCAAGATCTCGCGGAAATTGAGTAAAGTAAATTGGTTTGACTAATTTTTTAGAACGCACTTGGCTTAAATCATACTCAACATCTTTAAAAAGATTTAATACTGTTTCTGTTTTTAAATTTAAATTTGGCAGAATAACTTCATCTACACTTTTTCTTTTGACTTCAAATTTTGGTTTATCTTTTGATTTTGGTGCAGGTTTAGCTAATTCCTCTTTAATTTTAGGTTCTTTAACTTCTTTTTTAATTTCAAGTTCTTTAAGGTCTTTTTTAACCTCTGTTTTTTTAATTTCATTTTTTTTCGCTTCTTTATTAATGATGTTATTATCATTTAAATAATTTATACCGCTATAAACAATTGTTGATACTATTGCAATTGAAGCGATTGCAATAATAACTCTCTTAGCGTTTTGAGGTTCTATTTGTTGTTTGTAGATACCGTGAAATAAATCAGTGAATAAACTAGCAAAAAATTCATAAACAACTTTACCTAATTTAGGTATTACATTAAGGAAATTTAATCCGATTTTACCAAGTTGATTCCACCCATCCTTGAATGCTCTGCCTATTTTTCTATTGGTATCTAATTTAAAATTCTCTAACTTTCTAAGAGCACGATTTTTATCTTTAATTTTATCTTCCTTATATTCTCTTAGGTTGTTTTTAATTTTTCCTACGGGTTTTACAAAATTATCTCTGAAAAAATTAGATTTAAAATCTTTTGGTATTACTATTTTATTTTTTTTAAGAATAAGTTCTAATTGACCGGAAGTTAAAAATTTTCTACTTTTCTCGTAATCTTTTATTTCTTTTACATCGTATATGTAAGCTAGTTCTACTAACTTATCTCTATAACTTAATTTTTTTTTCATTGTACCGCCTCAACTGAATTAACTTCTTTTACGTAATGTTTTAATAAGTTCTGAACCCCTTGTTTTAAAGTCATTAAAGAACTTGGACATCCTGAACAACTTCCTTGCAATTGAAC
>CACBTF010000001.1 GCA_902542165.1 uncultured Pelagibacteraceae bacterium | reverse complement strand
TTAATTAATATTGGTAAAAAAATCTCTGAGATTCCGCACGGATTTAATGTACACAAAACATTAAAAAAAATATTCGATTTAAGAATGACGGCCATTAAAGATGGGAAATCAATAGATTGGTCTACTGCAGAAAGTTTAGCTTTCGGAACTTTACTTACAGAGGGGTTTTCTGTAAGACTATCTGGTCAGGACTCTGGTAGAGGAACTTTTAGCCAAAGACACGCTGTTTTAAGAAACCAGGATAATCATCAAAGATATATTCCTCTTAACAATATTTCCAGCAACCAAAAAAATTTCGAAATAATAGACAGTCTTTTATCAGAATTAGCAGTTTTAGGGTTTGAATTTGGATACTCTTTATCTGAACCCGAAACACTTGTTTTGTGGGAAGCTCAATTTGGAGATTTTGCTAATGGAGCACAAATCATTATTGACCAATTTATTTCATCAGGAGAGTCAAAGTGGGGAAGAGCTAGTGGTTTAGTATTATTACTCCCCCACGGTTATGAAGGCCAAGGACCCGAGCATTCTTCGGCAAGGCTGGAAAGATTTTTACAATTATGTGCTGGAGAAAATATCCAAGTTGTTAATTGTACCACGCCTTCAAATTATTTTCATGTTTTAAGGCGACAAATGCACAGAGAATTTAGAAAACCATTAGTAGTTATGACTCCAAAATCATTATTAAGACATAAAAAATGTGTTTCAAATATTTCTGAGTTTACAAAGAAAAGCACTTTTCATAGAGTTTTAGAGGATGATGCTTATTCGAATATTAATAATTTGTTAGAATTAAAAAAAAGAGATGAAAAAATAAAAAAAGTTGTTATGTGCTCTGGAAAAATTTATTACGATCTTGTTGAAACGAGAGAAAAGTACAAAAATAACAGTGTTACATTTATAAGAATAGAACAACTCTATCCATTTCCTGCTAAAACTTTAGCAAATATTTTAAAAAGATACTCTAAGGCGAATTTCATCTGGTGTCAGGAGGAACCACAGAATATGGGTGCATGGAATACCGTCAGAAATTATATCGATCGAACATTAGAAATGATAAATTTTGGTGATAAGTCAGTTAAATTTGTTGGTAGAAAAGCAGCTTCTTCCACTGCGACTGGAAATTTTAACAAACATCTTGCACAACAAAAAGAAATATTAGAAAAGATACTTAAAGATTAAATGGCAGAAAAAATTACAGTTCCAACACTAGGTGAGTCGGTTACAGAAGCTACAGTCTCTAAATGGCTTAAAACACTTGGTGAAAAAGTTTCAGCTGATGAGCCGTTAGTAGAGCTAGAGACAGACAAAGTGAATGTTGAGGTTCCTTCTCCAACTAATGGAGTACTTGGTAGCATTTCTGTTAAAGAAGGAGAAACTGTTAACGTGGGGTCTTTACTAGGAACAGTAGATGGCTCATCTACAGTAAAAGGATCTGATATTAAAGAAGTAAATAATTATAATCCTCCTTTAAAAGAGAAAGAACTATCATCACCCAAAATTTTTGAAGAAAAAATTTCAACACAGAAAAAAATTAATTTAAAGAAAGAAACAGAAAATGTTCTCAAACTAGATCAAGAGGAATTAAAGTTAGAAGATGAAGAACCTTTGATTTTAGATCAAATCCATAAAGAGCAAGAATCTCAAAAAAAAGATAAAAAAGCAAAACAAACATCACCTAAACAATTTTCTCCTGCCGCAAGGAAAATGGCGAGCGAATCTAAAGTTGACTTAACCAGCGTTCAAGGAACTGGGAAGAACGGCATTGTATTAAAAGAGGACATTATGAGTTTAATGGGCTCTAAGCCGGCTCCATCTGAAAGAAAAATTAAGCACGGGCCCGAGGAAAGAGTAAAGATGACAAGACTAAGGTTAACCATCGCAAGAAGATTGAAGGAAGCACAAGAAAATGCCGCAATGCTTACCACTTTTAATGAGGTAGATATGAGCGAAGTGATGAAGATGAGGAGCAATTATAAGGAAGAATTTCAAAATGAATATGGTGTTAAACTAGGATTTATGTCTTTCTTCGTAAAAGCTTGCGTAATTGGATTAAAAAATTATCCTGCAATCAATGCTGAGATTCAAGGAGAGGAGATAGTTTATAAGAATTATTATAATATAAGTATTGCTGTGGGAACAGATAGAGGGCTTGTTGTGCCAGTTCTTAGAGAAACGGATGAAATGTCTTTTGCTGATATTGAAAAAAATATAGCTGAACTTGGTCAAAAGGCTAGAGATGGAAAAATTACAATTGAAGATTTACAAGGTGGAACGTTTACAATTACGAATGGAGGAATTTACGGCTCAATGCTTTCAACACCAATTTTAAATCCGCCACAATCTGCAGTGTTAGGAATGCATAACATAATTCAAAGACCAGTTGTTGTAGACGGTAACGTGGAGGTAAGACCTATAATGTATTTGGCACTATCTTACGATCATAGAATAATTGACGGAAAAGAGGCGGTGTCATTTTTGAAAATAGTAAAAGAGTCATTAGAACAACCTAAAAGGTTATTCTTAAATATTTAGTTATGGAAAATACTTTTGATTTAGTAATAATTGGCGGTGGACCAGGAGGATATGTATGTGCAATTAGAGCAGCACAACTTGGATTAAAAACCGCATGTGTTGAATCAAGAGGAGCTCTAGGGGGAACATGTCTTAATGTTGGATGTATACCATCAAAAAGTTTATTAAACTTATCAGAAAATTTTCATAAAGCTAAGAAAGATTTCAATCAGCAAGGCATTGAACTAGAAGGAATAAAATTAAACATAGAAAAAATGATGTCTAACAAAAACAAGTCAATCCAAGTGTTAACTAAAGGAGTAGAATTTTTATTTAAAAAAAATAAAGTTACATATTTTAAAGGCAAAGGAGTTCTTTTCTCTAAAAATGATATTGTTGTTTATGAAAGTAATAACAAAAAAACTAATATTAAATCTAAAAATATTGTCATCGCCACTGGTTCGGCGGTATCTTCAATACCTGGTATAGAAATCAATGAAAAAAATATTGTTTCTTCTACCGGTGCATTATCTTTTGACAAAGTACCGGATAAGTTAGCTGTAATTGGAGGAGGTTATATTGGTTTAGAAATGGGATCTGTTTGGTCAAGATTAGGAGCTGATGTTACCGTTATAGAATATCTAGACTTTATAACCCCTGGCATGGATAGAGAAATTTCGAATGAATTTAAAAAAATATTATCTAAACAAGGAATTAAATTTAAAATGGGATCAAAGGTAGAATCTGTTGAAGATCAGGGCAAATCTGTTTTAATTTCTTATACCGATGTTAAGAATTCAAAAAAAGAAGAGTTAAAAGTCGATAAGGTTTTAGTATCTGTCGGAAGAAAACCATATACGGAAGGTTTAAATCTTTCAAAAATTGGAATTAAAAAAGACAGTAAAGGTAGAATAGAAGTTAACAAAAAACTTCAAACTTCTATAAGCAATATTTATGCTATAGGAGACGTTATCAAAGGTCCTATGCTGGCTCATAAAGCAGAGGAAGAAGGTATCGCTGTTGCTGAAATTTTAGCTGGTCAAGCAGGCCATGTTAATTATGATGTAATACCTGGCGTAATCTACACATCACCAGAAGTTGCTACTGTTGGAAAAACAGAAGAGCAATTAAAGGAGGAAAACAAATCTTATAAGATTGGAAAATTTCCATTTCTTGCTAACTCTAGAGCCAAGGTTAACAATGAAACCGAAGGCTTTGTTAAAATACTCGCTGATAGCAAAACTGATAAAGTTCTAGGCGTTCATATCATTGGACCTCACTGTGGGGACATGATTGCTGAGATGGCTTTAGCGATGGAATTTGGAGCAAGCTCAGAAGATATTGCTAGAACATGCCATGCCCATCCTACACATACAGAGGCCATTAAAGAAGCAGCTTTAGCTGTTGATAAAAGACCAATTCATTTTTAAAAAAAAATAATTCAACTACTATTAAAATATGAAAGCGCAAGTATTGCTGCCTAAAATATTTAATTTTTCATTTACATACAAAACAAAAAAAGAAAAATTAAGCCCAGGTGATGTCGTTGAAGTTCCTTTTGGGAAAGATAAAGTGATTGGTGTTGTGTGGCCAAGCGAAAGTTTTGCGCCAAAAGATATAAAAATTAAAAATATTCATAAAAAAATGGGGAAAATTTCTTTAAATAAAAATTTCATTAATTTTATGAAATGGTTTGCGATGTATAACGTAACATCCATAGGGCTTGTTCTTAAAATGGTTATTGGAAGTAATAAAAATTTATTTATTAAAAATGATAAAAATTTTGACCCTAGAGCAATCAAAGCAAAAAAATTTAACTTAAATCAAGAGCAAAATGATGCTTTAAAATTTTTAAATTCAAAAAATAATAGATTTGATGTTTCTGTCCTTCAAGGAACAACTGGTTCAGGTAAAACACTTGTATATTTTGAGAGAATAAAAAAAATTATTGCTGAAAATAAACAAGCTTTAGTTTTGCTTCCTGAAATTTTTTTAACTAATGAATTTAAGACAAGGTTCTATGATTTCTTTGGTTTCGAACCTGCAATTTGGCATTCAAAAATAACACCAAAAAATAAAAGAATTATTTGGAATGGTATAATAAATAATAATATTAAATTAGTCGTTGGAGCAAGATCCTCTTTACTTTTACCTTTTAAAAAACTTGGAATCATAATTGTTGATGAGGAACATGACACTTCTTACAAACAAGATGAAGGTGTAATATACCATGCAAGAGATATGGCAATAGCGAGAGCTTCTTTTGAAAAAATACCAATCCATTTAGTCAGCGCCATACCATCCCTAGAAACTTTTAATAATATTCAAAATAAAAAATTTAGACATTTTAAAATCAATAAGAGATATGCCGACTATCCTTTACCAAAAACAAAAATTGTCAATTTAAATTTAAAAAAAATAAAAAATAGCTTTGTTTCTGATGAAAGTATTGAAATTGTTAAAAAATTTCTTAAGAAAGGGGAACAAGTTTTATTTTTTTTAAATAGAAGAGGTTATGCTCCATATTTAATTTGTAAAAATTGCGGATATAAACAGATCTGTAATAATTGCTCGATGTATTTAACATTCCACAAAAGTAAAAACAAAGCTGTCTGTCATCATTGTTCTTCTGAAAAAAAAATATTTAATAAATGTAAAGATGAAAAAAATTGTGATTTTATAATGTATGGACCAGGTGTTGAAAAAATTTATGAGGAAGTAAGTAAATTATTTCCAACTAGTAAAATAGAAATTTTTTCAAGTGATTATATGAAAAAAAAGGATCATACGAATTCTTTGTTTAACAGAATCAGAAATAATCAGGTAGATATTTTAGTTGGAACTCAGATGATTTCAAAAGGTTTTAACTTTCCTAAACTAAATTGCATAGTTGTAATTGATGCAGATTTTTCGGGAAGAGGTTACGACTTAAGAACTACTGAAAAAAATATTCAATTGTATAATCAATTAAGCGGAAGGGCTGGCAGATTTAGTTCTGAGTCGTTAATTGTTTACCAAACATTATCTCCTGAAAATATTACTTTAAATGAGTTGATAAAAAATAATCCTGATGAAATTTTAAAAAAAGAGCTTATTTCGAGAAAAGAAAATTCCCTACCTCCTTTTTGTAGACTTATCGCAATAATCATATCAGCTAATAATCAATCTTTAAGTATTAAAGGAGCTAGAGAAATTAAAACACGTCTTAGTAAGATTGATGGTTTAGAAATCATGGGCCCTGTAGACTCGCCTTTACTGAAAATAAAAAAAAGATTTAGATCAAGGTTATTAATTAGGTTTAATGAGAAAAGTTTAAAGCAAAAAATGGTTTCCAACCTTCTAAATTCGTTAAAAATCTCAAATAAAATTAAACTTACGGTTGATGTTGATCCCGTAAATTTTGGTTAATCGATTATTTGGAAACTTGATCAAGGTAAACTCTTATGGTACGACACCCTCATTATTTCATAATAATTTCAATAAAAAATGAGCACAAATAAATCTTTCTCAACAGAAACTTCAGAAAGATACTCTCGCGCACTTTTTGAAGTTGCGCAAGAATCTAGTGAATTAGAAAAAATAGAAAATGACATCAAGAACTTTGCCTCTCTATTGATCAACAGCCTGGAGATAAAAAATTTCATACAAAATCCAACTCAAAGTAAAGATAATCAAAACAACGTATTAAACCTATTAGCTGAAAAGCTTAACTTTTCAAAAAATTTAAAAAACTTTATGTTTTTATTGATTGAAAAAAGAAGAATATTTTTTGTTGAAAAAATTATTGATAGTTTTTTAAAATTATGTGCACAAAAAAGAGGAGAAGTAAAAGCTTCTTTAATATCTTCTAAAGAACTGTCAGAAACTGAACTTGAGAATATAAGTAAAGAGCTATCTTCTTCAACAAGCTCAACTATAAAATTTAACTACAAGGTTGACAAAGAACTTATTGGAGGATTAAAACTTCAACTCGGTAGCTTTATGATTGATACCTCGATTAAAAATAAATTGAATAAATACAAAAAAGAAATGTTAGAAAGTTAATATGTCTATAAACTCTTCAGAAATTACTAAATTACTAAAAGATCAAATTAAAAATTTTGGTAAAAAAGCTGAAGTTTCAGAAATTGGAAAAGTTTTATCAGTTGGTGATGGAATTGCACGAGTTTACGGTTTGGATAATGTTCAGGCTGGAGAAATGGTTGAGTTTGAAGATGGCTCAAAAGGTATGGCATTAAACTTAGAAAATGACAATGTTGGAGTTGTAATTTTTGGAGATGATAGAAAAATTAAAGAGGGCGATACAATTAAAAGAACCAATGCAATTGTTGATGTTCCAGTTGGAAAAGAATTATTAGGAAGAGTTGTTGATGGTTTAGGAAATCCAATAGATGGAAAAGGAGCTATCTCTTCTAAAGAAAGAAAAAGAGTTGAAGTTAAAGCCCCGGGTATAATTCCAAGACAATCTGTTAGTGAACCAATGCAGACCGGTTTAAAATCTATCGACTCTCTTATACCTGTAGGCAGAGGCCAAAGGGAATTAATTATTGGTGATAGACAAACAGGTAAAACCGCAGTTGCAATTGATGCAATTATAAACCAAAAAAAAATAAACGAGTCATCTGATGAGAAGAAAAAACTTTATTGTGTTTATGTTGCAATTGGACAAAAACGTTCAACTGTAGCTCAAATAACGAAAACTTTGGAAGAAGCAGGCGCACTTAAATACACAACAATAGTTGCTGCAACAGCATCAGACTCTGCTCCACTTCAGTTTTTAGCTCCTTATACTGGCTGCACAATCGGTGAATATTTTAGAGATAATGGAATGCATGCTTTAATAGTTTACGACGATTTGTCAAAACAAGCAGTAGCATACAGACAAATGTCACTTTTACTTAGACGACCTCCAGGAAGAGAAGCTTACCCTGGTGATGTTTTCTATCTTCACAGTAGACTCTTAGAAAGATCTGCAAAATTAAGTGACGCTAATGGAGGCGGATCATTGACTGCATTGCCAATTATTGAGACACAAGCAGGTGACGTTTCTGCTTATATTCCTACAAATGTAATTTCTATTACTGATGGGCAAATATTTTTAGAAACTGAATTATTTAACCAAGGAATTAGACCTGCTGTTAATGTTGGTTTATCAGTATCACGAGTAGGATCTGCAGCACAAACTAAAGCAATGAAAAAGGTAGCAGGCTCAATTAAATTAGAACTTGCTCAATATAGAGAGATGGCAGCTTTCGCTCAATTTGGATCAGACTTAGATGCTTCTACTCAACAACTATTAAATCGAGGAGCAAAATTAACAGAATTATTAAAACAAGACCAATATTCTCCAATGACTGTCGCAGAACAAGTAATCTCAGTTTTTGCTGGAGTAAAAGGATACTTGGATGACGTTGATTTGGGAAAAATTAAAGGATTTGAGAAAGATGTAATAGAAAAAATTAAAAATGATAAATCAGAAATTATTGAAGCCATTCAATCATCAGGAAAATTAGATGAAGACACAGAAAATGAATTAAAACAAGTTATAGAGGAATATAAGAAAAATAATGCCTAGTTTAGACGATCTAAAAAAAAGAATTAAAAGTGTAAAATCTACTCAAAAAATTACTAAGGCAATGAAGATGGTTGCTGCAGCAAAACTAAGGAAAGCTCAAGAAAGTGCAGAGAAAGGCAGACCTTACAGTCAAAAAATGCAAAACATAATATTGAATTTGACTAAATCTATTAATGATCCTCAAAATGCGCCAAAACTACTTGTTGGAACAGGAGAAGATAAAAAGTATTTGTGTGTAGTTTTAACCGCTGACAGAGGTCTTTGTGGAGGATTTAATTCAAATATTTGTAAATTAGCTAAGACTAATTTTAAAAAAATTATAGGTGAAAGAAAAGAACTTAATATTATTACCGTTGGATCAAAAGGACATGATCAAATTAAAAGAGAGTATGGAAAATATGTTATTAAAAAATTCAGTTTTAAAGATAAAAAAAATATAAGCTTCAACGAAGCGGATGAGGTAGGAAAAGAAATAATATCTTTATTCAATCAAAATAAATTTGATAAATGTATTATATTTTATAATAATTTTAAAAATGTAATTACACAGATACCGCAAGCTCAACAAATAATTCCAACAGAGACAAAAAATTTAAAAGAAGGCAATGACCAAAATTTTTCATATGAATTTGAACCAGAGGAAGACGAAATTTTAGAAGACTTATTACCAAAAAACATTTCAACTCAAGTTTTCAAAGCACTGCTTGAAAACGCAGCAAGTGAGCAAGGATCAAGAATGACAGCAATGGATAATGCAACAAGAAACGCTGGGGACTTAGTCGATAAACTTACAATAGATTATAATAGAAGCAGACAAGCCTCTATTACAAAAGAATTAATAGAAATTATATCAGGAGCAGAGAGTTTATAATCATGAGTAAAAAAGGAAAAATAACACAAATCATTGGCGCAGTAGTTGATGTAAATTTTGAATCAAACTTACCAGAAATTTACACAGCACTAGAAGTAAATAATTCAGGAAATAAATTAATCTTGGAAGTTGCTCAGCATTTAGGAGAAAACGATGTAAGAACAATTGCGATGGACGCAACGGAGGGTCTTAAAAGAGGTGATGAAGTTATAAATACTGAAGCACCTATAAGCGTGCCAGTTGGACCCGAAACACTAGGAAGAATTATAAATGTTGTTGGTGAATCTATAGATGAAAAAGGTGATGTTAAAACAAAAGAAAAATGGCCAATTCACAGGGCAGCCCCAAAATTTACGGATCAAGCTACTGAAACTGAACAACTAGTTACAGGCATAAAAGTTATCGATCTTTTAGCACCATATGCTAAAGGTGGAAAAATTGGATTATTCGGTGGAGCTGGAGTTGGAAAAACTGTAACGATCATGGAATTAATTAATAACATTGCAAAAGCGCACGGTGGCTTTTCAGTCTTTGCAGGAGTTGGCGAAAGAACTAGAGAAGGAAATGATTTGTATCATGAAATGATAGAGTCAGGAGTAATTAAAACTGAAGGCAAAGGATCAAAAGCAGCACTTGTCTATGGACAGATGAATGAGCCACCAGGAGCAAGAGCAAGAGTCGCCCTCACTGGATTGACAGTTGCAGAGTACTTTAGAGATAAAGAAGGTCAGGACGTTTTGTTCTTCGTAGATAACATATTTAGATTCACTCAAGCGGGATCAGAAGTATCAGCTCTGTTAGGAAGAATTCCCTCAGCGGTGGGTTATCAACCAACGCTAGCTACAGATATGGGTAATTTACAGGAAAGAATTACTTCTACGGATAAAGGTTCAATTACTTCTGTACAAGCTATTTACGTTCCTGCGGACGACTTGACCGACCCAGCACCGGCAACATCTTTTTCACACTTGGATGCTACAACAGTATTATCAAGACAAATCGCCGAAATAGGAATTTATCCTGCTGTGGATCCGTTAGACTCAACTTCGAGAATTTTAGACCCAAGAGTAGTTGGTGAAGAACATTACAGAGTAGCTCGAGATGTACAAAAAATTTTACAGGCATATAAATCTCTTCAAGATATTATTGCTATTCTTGGAATGGATGAACTCTCTGAAGAAGATAAGTTAACCGTTGCAAGAGCAAGAAAAATTCAAAGATTTCTATCTCAACCATTTTTTGTTGCCGAGGTATTTACGGGATCTCCGGGAAAATTAGTTGACCTTGACGATACGATTAAGGGATTCGATGCTATATGTAAGGGAGAATACGATCACCTACCTGAAGCAGCATTTTATATGGTCGGCGGCATAGAAGAAGCTGTTGAAAAAGCGGAAAAATTATCTAAAGACAATAAATAATGTCAGAAATATTCACAGTTGAAATAATAAGCCCAGATCAAACAATTTTAAAACAAGAGGCAAACGAAGTTACAATTCCTTCTTACGAAGGGCAAATGGGAATTTTGAATAATCATATTCCTTTAATAACATTTTTAAGACCTGGAATTATTACGATCAAGACTAGTATTGAAAAAAAATTTTATGTGGAGGAGGGTACTGTTGAATTTTCAAATAATAATCTTTTAATTTTAACCTCCACGGCAAAAGATCTAGCAAATTTTGATAAAATTTTATTAAATGATTTACTACAAAAAGCAGAGTCACAGTTAAATAATAAAGACTCTACGGATAAAGACAGATATGTAATATCCTACAAAATAGAAACTTTAAGAGAAATTATCCGATAACTAGATTTATTTCTTTTAGAAGATTAAGATATAAATCTTTTTTAAAATTTACTATAACTTCGGGTAACAATTTTGGTTCAATCCATTTCCAATCAATAAATTCAGCATGTTTAGTATTTAAATTTATTTCACTCTCTTTCCCTACAAATCTTGCAATAAACCACTTTTGTTTTTGACCTCTATATTTTCCTCTCCAAATAATACCTATCAAATTTTCTGGAAGTTCATATTGATAAATTTTTTCTAATTCTTTTAAAATTTTAATACTACTTATGCTCGTTTCCTCGCTTAATTCTCTTTTCATGGCTGTGATGTAATCTTCTCCCTCATTTACACCACCCTGGGGCATTTGCCATTTGTCACCAGGATTATCTTTTCTTTTACCTACAAAGACTTGATTATCTTTATTTAAAACAATTATCCCAACACCATTTCGCATTGGGAGATCATATTTATTCATAATTTAGGAATTAAAAAGTTTTATCGCGTAATTTAATTGATTGTCCTTGTCAGAATTTATTTTAAAGTCGGAGCCAGTTTCCTCTACAAAAATATCTGGTGTTACACCTACTTCTGAAATAGATTTTCCTGATGGGAGATAGTATTTCGAAATTGTTAATCTCATCCCCCCTCCATTTCTAAGAGGTATAATTGATTGTACAGAACCTTTTCCATAGGAATTTTCTCCGAGTATTACTGCTCTTTTATGATCTTTTAATGCACCTGCAAAGATTTCTGATGCAGAAGCTGATCCGTTATTTATCAAAACAACAATTGGTTTGCCTTTAATCTCATCACCTTTTCTCGCAAAAAATTTTCTTGTCTCAGAAACTTTTCTACCTTTTGTGGAAACGATTTCACCCTCATCTAAAAAAAAATCAGTAATATTAATTGCTTGAGTTAGTAATCCTCCAGGGTTATTTCTTAAATCAACAACATACCCTTTAATACTTGGATTTTTTTCAAATTTTTTTATAGATTTTAAAAATTGGTTGTCACTATTTTCATTAAATGACTTGAGTCTTATATATCCTATATTTTTTTCATCGCTAAGTATTTTTGAACTCACCGATCGAACTTCAATTATTTTTCTTACAATTTTAAATTCTAATGGCTTTTTTACGTTTTTCCTTCTAATTGTTAAATTTATTGACGTACCAACTGGTCCCCTCATTAATTTAACTGCTTCCATTAAAGATTTTCCCTGCACTTGTTCCTTACCAATTTTCACAATGTAATCTCCTGCTTTAATACCTGCGTTTGCTGCAGGGGTATCATCTATAGGTGAAATAACTTTTACCACTCCTGACTCCATTCCGATTTCAATTCCCAAACCTCCAAACTCACCTTTCGTGTCAGTTTCCATTTCTTTGAATAACTCAGGACCCATATAAGCGGAATATGGATCTAGAGATTGCAACACCCCATTAATTGCGGAGTCCATCATTTTAGCTTGATCAACATCATCAACGTAGTCCTCCTTAATATTCTCTAACACTTCACCAAAAAGATCAATTTTTTCATAAAGCTCATTTTTTGAAAAAACGTAATTATTTTGAAAAATTAAAAGAAATATTAAAATTATAATTTTTTTCATATCATTGCTTTTTCTTTAGGTATATCTTCTGACCACATTCTTTCTAAATCGTAAAATTCTCTTTTTTCAGGGTGAAATAAATGTACAATAACGTCATGAGCATCAACTAGTTTCCAATCATTACTTTCTTTTCCCTCAATTCTGCAGTTGTCAACACCAATTTTTTTTAATTCTGTTACAAGAATTTCAGAAAGAGATTGAAGATGACGAGAGGACGTACCTGAAGCCACAACCATATAATCAGCTATGTATGATTTATTTTTTAAATTTATAGAAGTAATATTTCGAGCTTTGTTGTCATCTAGAATTTTTTCAATGCTATTTTTTATAGTATTAACCTGCATTAATATTTTATTTCAATTGTTTTCGCAATTTAGTAGAAGAGATTGTAATATGTTTATTATTTATAAAAATAATTTTATTTTTTAAATATTTAGCCACTTTTGATTTCTTACCTTTCTTATCATATCCCTTCCTAGAAAAAACAATTAATTTCGTTAATTTAACTATTTTTTTCCAGCTTTTCCACTTATGAAATTTAATCAAGTTATCAGATCCGATAATAAAATAGATGTTTTTAAGTTTTTTTTTATTAATAAGGTAATTGATAGCATCTATACTTCTTGAGGAACCAATAACCTTATCTAAGTGAATAACCTTAATCTTCTTTGTATATTTGGTTAATTCTTTTGCAATCTTTATTCGGTTAGAAAGAGAATAAAAGGTCTTACTTTTAAATGGATTTTTTTTTACAACGGTCCACAAAACTTCATTCAACTTCTTTTTTTTGATGGCAATTTTAGATATTGCTATATGCCCTTTATGAGCAGGGTCAAAACTTCCTCCAAGTAACCCAATAGATTTGTTTGAAGTTCTCACCATCTACTATGGTCTTACAATCCCTTTTCCAGATACAATATATTTGTATGATGTTAGTTGATTTATTCCAACTGGACCTCTAGGTGGAAGCTTGTTAGTGGAGATCCCAATTTCCCCTCCAAAACCAAACTCACCTCCATCAGCAAATTGAGTTGAGACGTTATGCATGGCTATTGAACTATTTACTCCATTTAAAAAAATCTCAGCATTCTTTTTGTTTTTAGTGATTATACTATCGGTGTGCATTGTGCCATATTTTAATATATGTTCGACAGCACCTTTTACATTTTTAACTGCCTTTACAGAAATAATTGCATCCAGGTATTCTGTTTTCCAATCTTTTTCAGTGGTTTTTTTTAATTTTCCATTAAAAATTTTGTTTATTTTTTTATCAGCCCTTACCTCACAGCCTGAACTTAAAAGAGCATTTATTATTTCTTTAGCATGTGAGTTTAAAGCTTTTTCCTCAATAAGAAGAGTTTCAACTGCACCACAAATACTTGTCCTTCTCATTTTTGCATTAATAACTAAATTTTTTGCTATTTTTATATTTGAAGTTTTATCAATATAAATGTGGCACAATCCTTCAAGATGGCCAATTACATGTACGTTAGAAAATTTTTGAACTTTCGCTACGAGTCCTTTGCCTCCTCTAGGTACAATTACATCAATGTATGAACTCATTTTAGACAATAATTGATCAACTATTTTTCTATTTTTATTTTCAATAAACTGAACACAGTTTTTGTTGATATTGTTTTTTAGCAGTTCATCTCTGAATAAATTAGCTAATAACCTATTTGAATTAAAAGCTTCCGATCCTCCTCTTAAAATAGAACAGTTTCCTGATTTTAAACATAATGCTGCAACATCAGCAGTTACATTAGGTCTACTCTCATATATCACTCCTATGACCCCAATTGGTGTTGTAACTCTTTTAATAGTTAAATTATTTGGTCTGCGCCATGTTTCTAAAACTCTTCCAACCGGATCTCTAAACTTTGCTATTTCATTTATTGAGTGTCTAATACCTTCTATTCTCTTTTTATTTAAAATAAGTCTGTCAACTAAATGTTTTCTTTTAACACTTTTTACATCTTTTAAATTTTCTCTAATTATCTTGTTTGTATTTTTTAGTAGAGATTGATTATAATTTTCTAAAACTTTTTTTATTTTTTTATGATTAACGTTCTTTAAATGCTCAAAGGCTTTTTTTGCATTTTTTCCAATTGTTTCTAAATAATTCATTTATAATAATACCATATCATCTTTATGGATGACCTCAGTTTTACTCAGATAACCAAGAATTGTTTCTATCTCTTTACTTTGTTTGCCTTTAATTTTATCTATTTCTACAGAGCTAAATGATGATAGCCCCCGAGCTAGCTGATTATTATTTTGATCTAGGATTATTACATTTTCTCCCTTTTTAAAATTTCCATTAATCTTAGTTATACCAGCTGCGAGTAAGCTTTTACCACTCGATAAAGCTCTGGCTGCTCCACTATCAATATAAATAGTTCCATTGTAATTAAGGGAACCGATAATCCATTTTTTTCTAGCGTCCAAAGTAGAAATTTTTGGAAAGAAATGAGTATATTTCTTATTTTTAATCATATTTGAAATTGGATTTTTTACTTTACCATTAGCAATAAACATATGACTACCTGAATTCATACAAATCTTAGCAGCATCCAACTTTGTAGCAATACCTCCTGAACCAAATTTATTTTTTTTGCAATCTACCATAGACATTATTTTTTCATTGATTGAAGTTACTTCTCTTACAATTTTTTTACCTTTAGACTTATCGTATAGTCCATCAACATCAGAAAATAAAATCAGCATATCTGCTCCAATAATTTGAGCCACTCTTGCAGCCAATCTATCATTATCTCCATATTTTATTTCACTAGTTGCTGTTGAGTCATTTTCATTTACTACAGGAACAGCTTTAAGTTTAAACAAATTATCAAATGTTCTTCTAACATTAATAGCTCTTCTTCTTTGCTCGGTGTCATCAGGGGTAATTAAAATTTGACCAGTCTTAATCTTATATTTATCAAATAGTTTTTGAAATTCTCCTGCGAGATGAATTTGCCCAACTGCTGCAATAGCTTGGCTCATTTCTAATTTAATTTTACCTTTTTTAATCTTTAGATATTTTTGGCCAAGAGCTATTGCACCTGATGATACAATTACAAAGTTTTTTCCTTTTCCATATTTTTTAATATCTTTAATAAGAGAAGTTACCCACTTTTTTTTGAAAATACCTTTACTGTCAATGACGGTCGCAGACCCAAGTTTTAAAACTATTTTATTTGCATTTTTAATTAGCATATTTTATTAGTAATTTTTTTATTTTTTGAATGTCTTTGTTAGAATAAATAGATACAACTTCATATTTCGCTTTAATTTTTTTTTTAAATTCTTTTAATTTTTCATTTATCTCATTATCATTTAATAGATCTGATTTATTAAAAAAAATAATTTCTTTTTTTTTTATTAAATCTTTATCATAATTAGATAATTCTGATTTAATTTTCTTATAAGTATTTAATAAATCGTCTTCTGATAAATCTATTAAATGAAGTAAAATTTTACATCTTTCTATATGTCTTAAGAATTTATCTCCTAGACCAATACCTTTATGTGCCCCCTCCACTAAACCAGGAATATCGGCTAAAGTAATTTCTTTCCCTCCATAGTAAGACACTCCTA
The DNA here is from genome assembly GCA_902542165.1 of uncultured Pelagibacteraceae bacterium. GTDB lineage: Bacteria > Pseudomonadota > Alphaproteobacteria > Pelagibacterales > Pelagibacteraceae > Pelagilacustribacter. The sequence goes on along the minus strand of CACBTF010000001.1, from coordinate 105,869 downwards.
AATTTGGATTTATTGTCGTAAAAGGATAGTTTGCTATTTTTGGCTTAGCTCTTGTTAATGCTGCAAGCAAACTAGATTTACCAGCATTTGGTTTACCAATAATTCCAATATCAGCAATTACTTTTAATTGAAGCCATATCCAAAATTCCTCACCTAATTTTCCATTAGTTTTTTTTCTTGGTGCTCTATTTGTTGAACTCTTAAATCTTACGTTACCTAGTCCACCCTTACCTCCGGACGCTACAAGATATTTTTCTTTATTTTTAGTGAAGTCATAAATTAAGGTATTATTATCTTCTTCAAATACTTGAGTCCCTAACGGAACTTTTAAAATTAAATCTTCACCATTAGCTCCAGTTTTATTTCTTTTACTTCCAGGTTTTCCATGTTGAGCTTTAAAATGTTGAGCATACCTGAAATCAATTAACGTATTAAGGTTTCTGTCCGATTGAACAATTATAGACCCACCGTCTCCACCATCTCCCCCATCTGGTCCACCGTATTCCACAAATTTTTCTCTTCTAAAGCTCGCAGAACCTGGTCCACCATTTCCAGCTTTAATATAAATCTTTGCTTGATCTAAAAATTTCATTCTTATTATAATATAAATAACTTAGGTTATTTATATAGATTTAATTGGGGATCACAGAAACAAAAGTTCTGTTTAATTTAGATTTTTTGAATTTTACTTTTCCTTTTATCAAAGAAAAGATTGAGTGGTCTTTACCCATACCAACATTATCACCAGGATGAATTTTCGTGCCTCTTTGTCTTACTATAATATTTCCAGGTATCACTACTTGATCACCATATTTTTTCACCCCAAGACGTCTACCCTTACTATCTCGGCCGTTCTTCGATGATCCACCTGCTTTTTTAGTTGCCATTTAATTTCCTATTTTTTTGATTCCTTTTTTATAACTTTTTTCTCTTCTTTAACAGATTTCTTTTTTTCAACAATTTTAGCTTCGTCTACAACTTTTCCACCTTTTGCTAAAATTTTTGTTATTTGTATCTTAGAGTGACGTTGTCTATGGCCATTCTTTTTTCTCGAGTGTTTTCTTCTTCTTTTATGAAAAATTAATATTGTTCTATCTTTAACATTATCTAAAAGTTTAGCTTCTACTGTAGCTCCGTCAACTTTAGGACTTCCAACCTCAGTGTTTTTATCGTCGTTTAAAAGTAAAACATTATCAAATTTAATAGTTTCACCTACTTTTGCGTTAAGTTTTTCTATTTCTAATATTTTACTTGTGGTTACTTTGTATTGTTTTCCACCAGTTTCAATTATAGCAAATGACATAAAATCTCTTTTTTTAATTTCCACGCAATATAGCCCTCAGTACTAGCAAGTCAAGATTATTGAAGCTAAAAAGAATCCTTTAAATCTCGTAATTTTGAAAAAACTTCAACATTGGATGAGTCTTTTAAGCCTAAGCTTTGTTTTATTTCAGGGTCATCACACCTAAGGAAAATATTTGTTTTAATTTCGTCGGCTATAGTAGACGGAATAGTCGGCTGTTTAGAGTTTAGTTTTTTTTCGATGTCAATTTTTTTATCTCTTAAATAGGTATTTTTCGGATCATGCTTTAAACAGAAATTTAAATTTGAATTTGTGTACTCATGTCCACAATATATTTTTGTATCAGGAGGAAGATCTTTTATTTTATTTAAAGAATTAAACATTTCTTCGTGAGTGCCTTCAAATACTCTACCACATCCTAAAGAAAATAATGTATCTCCAGTAAAAACAATTTTTGCTTTTTTAAAGAAAAAAGCTATATGGCCTTTTGTATGGCCTGGAATAAAAATTACTTCAAATTCTAAATTTCCAATTTTGTGCTTTTGATTTTCTTCAAGCAATATATCTATCCCTGGAATACGATTTTTATCTGAGTTTGAGCCTAAAATTTTTGAATTATATTTTTTTTTAAGTTCAAGGTTAGCACCAACATGATCAGCATGATGATGAGTATTTAAAATAAAATCTAGCTTTTTATATTTATTTATTATTTTATCACAGGCATTAAATTCAGAAGGATCTACTATTGAAACAGTACCTGTTTCTTTTTCATGAATTAAATAACTGTAATTGTCACTTAAGCATGGAATAATTTCTACAATCATTTACCCTATTAGAAAAATCCCTAATTTTGAAAAGAGATTTTTTATTTCTAAATTGCTTTTTTTTATTAATGAAGTTTTATCTTCATTAACCCCAACTACTTGTTTGATATTTATATTTTTCTCATAACAAAACTTAAATAGATCTTTAATAGTACACATATGTAAGTTAGGAGTGTTATACCAAGTATTTGGCAATGTTTTTGTAACTGGCATTTCACCAAAAAATAAAAGTTTCATTCTTACTTTCCAATATCCAAAATTTGGAATTGAGACAACCACTGCTTTACCTATTCTCAATAGATTTTTTAAAACTTCTTCAGGATTATAAAAAGCTTGTAACGTTTGGCTAAGCACAACGTAGTCAAAAGATTGATCAGGAAATTGATGAAGTTCAGTTTCAGCGTTTCCCTGTATAACTGGTAAACCTTTGCGTATGCATTGTTGTACATTTTCTTGATTAAGTTCTAATCCACGAACCTCTATATTTTTTTCCTCTTTTAGGAAATTCATTAGGGATCCATCTCCACAACCAACATCCAAGACTCTTGTGTTGTTAGGTAATAATTCAGCTATTACTTTAAATTCTTTTTTCATTTTTAAATTTTTCGTACATTGAATCGACAAAACCCTTAAGTGTCTTTAAAAATTCTGGCTCATTTAACAAGAAAGAGTCGTGCCCTTTATCCGTTATTATTTCTGAATAAGAAACATCAGCACCTGAGGAATTTAATGCAATTACTATATCCTTATTTTCTTTTGTTGTATAAAGCCAGTCAGAAGAGAATGATATCACTAAAAATTTTGTGTTTTGATTTTTAAAAGCTTCAACTAAACCACCATTAAACTGCTTTGAAAGATCAAAATAATCCATAGCTCTCGTTATATAAAGAATTGAATTCGCATCAAATCTTTCCACAAAAGCATAACCTTGATGTCTTAAATAACTCTCTACCTGAAAATCTGCATTAAAACTAAATTCGTAATCAGCTTTTTCTTGTAATTTTCTCCCAAATTTTTCCTGCATACCTTTTTCAGATAAATAACTTATATGACCAACCATTCGTGCAACTGCTAAGCCATTTTTAGGCTGCACATTTTTTGATACATATTTTCCATTATCCCATACAGGGTCAGCCATTATAGCTTGGCGTGCTAGTTCGTTTAGTGCAATATTTTGTGCACTATGACTCGAACTACAAGCTATCGGAATAGCTGAAAAAGCTTTATCAGGAAATGTAGCGCAAAATTGTAATAACTGCATTCCGCCCATTGATCCGCCAGTAGCACATAAAAGTTTTTTTATACCAAGGTGTTCCAGTAAAGACTCTTGTGCTTTCACCATATCTTTAATGGTGATAACTGGGAAATCTAAACCGTAGGGCTTGTTGTTTTCAGGATTTGTATTTTTTGGTCCAAGAGATCCCATACATCCACCAATTACATTTGCGCAAATCACAAAATATTTATCTGTATCAATAGCCTTGCCAGGACCAACAGCAGTGACCCACCAGCCCTCTTTATTTGTTACAGGGTTCGTGCCAGTTACAAATTGATCGCCCGTTAAAGCGTGGAATATTAAAATAGCGTTGTCTTTGTTTTCATTAAGTTTTCCATAGGTTTCATAGGCTAGAGGAAAATTCTTAATGGTTTTTCCACAATCAAGCTTGAGTGGTTTAGTAATAATAATCTTATTTATATTCTCAATTTTTCTATTCATCCAAAAAAAAAGCCCAGCTAAACTGGGCATCTCCCTTTTTAGCTACATTTATTATGCGCTTGCAATATGGTTAAATCAGCGCGAGTAATGTTTACTAAATCATCACAAACTTGTCAATTTTATATATGATAAAGAGCTATAGAAAAACTTAAACAATTTAGATAATACATTAATTAAATGAGATTTCCGAAACCAAATAACATTGTTGCAGAGAAATATGTTGCTGGAATGAGTTTATTCAAGAGCAAATTAGCAAAGATTAAATTATCTGCAAATGAGTCTGCTCTTGGCCCTAGCCCGAAAGCAAGAAAACAATACTTAGAAGTTTCAAAAAACTTTGCAAGATACCCTGATTCCGATGGAACCTTTTTAAGAGACACTCTAGCTAATAAATTTAAAATTGATAAAAATAGAATAATCTTAGGTTCGGGTTCAGACCAAATTTTCGAATTAATATGTAAATCTTTCTTAAAAAAAGGAGATGAAGTTATAGTTCCTAAGTTTAGTTTTATAATTTACCGAATTTACAGCAGAATGAACGGAGCAAAAGTTATTTATTCGAAAGAGAATAATTTTACTGTTTCAACTAAAGATATACTTAAAAAAGTTACAAGGAAAACCAAAATAGTTTTCCTAGCTAACCCAAATAATCCAACTGGAACATATATTCCAAAGAAAGAATTACTGTTTTTAAGAAAAAAACTAAGAAGTAATATTTTATTGGTAGTAGATGATGCTTATTTTGAGTATGTAAAAAGTAAAGATTATTTATCTGGCTTAAAAACTTTTACAAATTTTAAAAATGTAGTTATGACAAGAACCTTTTCAAAAATATATGGTTTAGCAGGGCTCAGAGTAGGTTGGGGATATGGATCAAAAGAAATTATTTCTGCATTAAATAGGGTAAAACCACCTTTCAATGTAAGTCGACCAGCCTTGTTCGCAGCTTCTGCTGCGGTAAAAGACAGTCCATGGTTAAATAAAGAAATTAAACACGTGAATAAATGGAGTAAAAAAATGTTTTCTGTGTTCAAAAAAATGAAAATAGAGACAAATAAAAGTTTTACTAATTTCTTATTGGTAAAATTCGATAAAGTAAAAATAAACTCCACAAAAGTTTTTAGATTACTTGCAAAATCAGGGATACTTGTTCGTAAAATGGATGTTTATGGAATAAAAAATTCTCTACGAATAACTATAGGGACAACATCAGAGAATATCGCATTAATAAAAAAATTGAGAAAAATTTTAAATGTTCGGTAAAATAAGTATAATAGGTTGTGGACTGATTGGCTCTTCAATTCTGAGAGCAACTCAAGAAAAAAAATTAGCTACAAAAATAAGTGTTTTTGATAAGTCAAATAAAGTCACAGAATATTTAAGAAAAAATTTTACAGTTGATATTTGCTCAAATGTGCATGAGACTACAAAAGATGCAGATCTAATAATAATTTCTGCACCGTTAAGCAGTTATAAAGAAATTTTGCTTACAATTAAATCAACCCTAAAGGAAGGTTCTATTCTTACTGACACTGGATCAGCTAAAAAAGAAGTGAATAAAATTATCAACAATTTAAATCTTAAAAATGTAAATTGGATTGCTTCACATCCTATAGCTGGAACAGAATACAGTGGTCCAGAGGCAGGTTTTGCAAGTTTATTTAAAAATAGATGGTGCATAATATCTGCTGATAAAAAAGTAGCCGAGGATAAAATAAAATCTTTAGAAAATTTTTGGTCAAAGCTTGGAAGCAAGACTAAACTTATGACATTTGAAGATCATGATTATGTTTTGTCATTAACCAGCCATTTACCACATGCCGTAGCTTACAGTATTGTAAGAACAGCAATTAATAAAGAAGACAAATTTAAGGACGATGTTATTCAATATAGTGCAGGTGGATTAAGAGATTTTACAAGAATAGCAGCATCAGATCCTTTAATGTGGAAAGATATATTTATTGATAATAGTGAAAACATCTTAAAAGTTCTGGACAATTACTCAAAGAATCTAAATGAAATTAAAGATGCTATAAAAAATAAGGATAGTAAAAAACTTTTAGCGATTTTTTCATCAACTAAAAAAGTGAGAAAAGAAATTATAGAAGCCGGCCAGGACACTGATAAGCCAGGTTTTGGAAGAAAATAATTAAGAGAACTTTCTTATTTCAGTGTAAATTTTATTTTCTATATCTTTAACAAATTCTTCATTATCTTTACCCGATAAGACTGGCTCTAAAAATGAAATATGAATATTACCCGGATATTTCATAAAACTATTTTTTGGCCAGACTTTACCAGTATTATGAGCCACAGGAACACAAGGTAAATTTAGAGCTTTATAAATTCTGCCAACGCCCTTTTTAAAGGGCGGTTGATCTTCTAGTTTTACTCTTGTTCCCTGGGGGAATATTAATAGAGGTCTTTTACTTTTTTCAACTTCTTCTTTCACTTTATCAAAAAAGTTCAAATTTTCTTTTGTTGTTGTTTCTCTGACAATTGCTATTGAACCTATTTTTCTCAAATACCATCCAAATAATGGAATATTAAGGAGCTCTTTTTTTAAAATAAAAATTGGACCGTCTAAGGGTATTTGAAGAGCAAAAGTTTCAAACATTGATTGATGAGCTGAAGCAACAAAATAACTATCTACTTTCTTAAGATTTTCTGTTCCATGAAAGATTACTTTTGTATTTAAGATTATTCTTAAAATTTGCACTATATATTTTGCAGACAATCTGCCAAAAAATATTGTGAATTTACTTGGTAAAACCAACGTAGGTATAGCTAAAATAAAAATTGTTATAAGGCCAACGTATAAAAAAATATTAAAAATTAATGATCTAATTAATTGCATTAAGAATTAATCAATTTAAGTAAATTTTGTTTCTTTCTTATATATCTAAGTTTATTTTTATTTATTAAAATTTCAGCTACTAGCGGCCTTGTATTATAATTTGAGGATAAAGAAGAACCATAAGCTCCAACATTAGTTATAGCCACAAATTCATTTTCATTTATTTTAGGATAGTTTTTATAAACTCCGAATTTGCAAGTGGTTTCACATATTGGTCCAACAAATTCTATTTTACCTTTCATCCTCGATGATTTTTTAGAAATAGGAATAATTTTATGAAAAGCTTCATACAAAGCAGGGCGCATAAAATCATTCATACCAGCATCTAGTATAATAAAGTTTTTATTAGCACCTTTTTTAATAAATTGTATTTTACTTATCAGAAGACCAGTATTACCAATAATAGATCTTCCAGGTTCAAAGATTATTTTACAATTTAACTTTTTAGAAAAATTATGAACCAGTTTAGAATATTTACTTAGATTAATTGGTTTTTCTTTATCAGTATAATTAATACCGAAACCACCACCTAAATCGACATATTTCAAATTCAGATTTAATTCTTTTATTAATTTACTCATTACATTTAGAGTTTTTCTAAAAGGTGTATCGTTCAATATTTGGCTACCGATATGTACACTTAAAGCTTCTAATTTTACGTTTTTAAAAGTTTTTACCGTTTTTAGAAAAACCTTAAAATTTTTAATCGATAAGCCGAATTTATTTTCAGCTTTACCAGTTGATATATTTTTATGTGTTTTGGCATCAATATTTGGATTTAGTCTAAATCCTATTGAAACCTTTTTTCTTAATTTTTTTGCTAAATTATTTACTAATTTAGCTTCACTTTCAGACTCACAATTGATTAATAATATTTTTTTGTTAATTGCAATTTTAAGTTCCTCTTCAGTTTTACCCACCCCAGAAAAAACAATTTTATTAGGTCTAATACCTGCTTTTAAGGCTTTTAATAATTCACCTCCTGAAACTACATCGGCTCCAGCACCTAATTTACCAAGAACTCTTAGTATATTAAAATTACTATTAGATTTCGCTGCAAAGCAAATTAAAGGATCAGTTTTTTTAAATGTGTTGGAAAACTTTAAAAAATTGAAAATAATTTGACTCTCCGAATAAATATAAAAAGGTGTTTTATTTTTTTTTAAAATATTCTTTATTGACAGTTTTTCAATAAATAAATTATTTCCTACATATCTTAGATTTTGCATAAGATTATGAAATTATATTGACCTGATCTATTTGACCTTGGTATTTAGGTTCAGATTTTTTTCCGCAACTAGTTAAAATAAAAATCACTAGGAAAAAAGCAGTTATTAGTTTCATTTAATTTCCCTTTTGTATTTTTTTATCATTGATTTAACATTAATTACAGATGTTCCTCCATGAGATTTTTTTGCATTCATAGAATTTTTTACATCAAATACTTTTAAAACACTTTTATCTAAATCTTTATAAAATTTTTTAATTTCATCCAAATTTAATTCGGATAACATCTTTTTATTTTTTTCTGTATAATTTACAAGTTTTGCTGAAATAGCGTAAGACTCTCTAAACGATAAATTTTTATTTTTGACAAGATAGTCTGCAAAATCAGTTGCTGTTGTATATCCTTGATTAGCCATATAAAGCATTTTTGCTTTATTAGCATTAACAGAATTTATTAATTCGGCGCTCATAATTAGTGTATCTTTCAAAGTATCATAGCCACCAAAAACTAACTCCTTGTCATCTTGCATATCTTTAAAATATGACATGGGAAGACCTTTCATTATTGTCAGCATTGCATTTAACTTTCCATAATTCATTCCAACTTTTCCTCTTATAAGTTCTGCAGGATCAGGATTCTTTTTTTGTGGCATAATTGATGACCCTGTAAGCATGCTATCTTTGAATGAAATTAAATTGAAAGCATCAGAATTATAAATTATAAAGTCCTCAGCTAATCTAGATAGGTGCATTGCACAAACAGCAGAAGCATATAAAAAATCAATTGCAAAATCTCTATCCGATACAGAGTCCATAGAGTTATCTGTAGGTTTTTTAAAACCAAGTTTTTTTGCAGTGTAGGTTCTGTCTATTTTATAAGATGTTCCTGAAAGTGCCGCAGATCCAAGTGGACACTCATTTAATAGCTCAAGATTATTTTCAAATCTTTTTTTATCTCTTTTTAGCATCTCATAGTATGACAACAAATAATGTGCGAATGAAATAGGTTGTGCATTTTTTAAATGCGTTAATCCAGGCATAACCGTATCTGTGTTTTTTTCAGCTTTTTTTATAAGATTTCTCATGACAACCGAAATATCTTTTATAATTTCGTTTGATGCTTTTTTAATCCACAATTTAAAATCAGTCACGACCTGATCATTTCTAGATCTAGCGGTATGCAGAAACCCAGCTGATGGACCAATGATCTCAAATAATGCTTTTTCTATATTTAAGTGAATATCCTCAAACTTTTCTTTAAACTCAAAATTTCCCTTATCTATCTGAACTTTAATTCTTTTAAGTCCATTGATAATTTTGTTACCATCTTCACTTTTAATAATCTTTTGTTTCATTAACATTTGCGTGTGTGCAATAGATGAAGCGATATCTTGCTCATAAAGTCTTTTATCAATATTAATTGAAGACCCAATCTTTTGAAAAGATTGTGACGTTTTGTTTTTAAATCTATTAGACCAAATTGTTTTATTTTTCATTTTACTGTGTTATTTCTAATTTAAATTAATATGAAAATTAGTAAATCTTTTAAAATCTATATTCACATTATCCTTCTTTGTTTAATTAATCACAATCTTTACGGCGCAGAAGATTTTTCAAAAAATATAGTAATTCACGAAAAACCGACTCAAATTAAAGAATTAAAGTTCAAAGACGCAGATTTTAATGATGTTGATTTAACTAATAAAAAAGGCAACATCATGATCTTGAATTTTTGGGCAACTTGGTGTGCACCCTGTAAAAGAGAAATGCCTTCGCTTGAAAAATTAGCAATTCAATTCCCACAAGTTAAAGTTTATGCCATTAACATGGAACAACCTGATAAGCTTAAAGTAAGAGACTTTTTCAGAAGCATTGGTGTTGTTAGTTTAGATACTTACTATGATCCAAAGTTGAAATTAGTTAAGCAATTCAAAATGCGAGGACTTCCCACAAGTATTTTGATCGATAAAAACGGTAATGAATTTGGAAGAGTTATCGGCGAAGTTGATTTTGTGAGCGATGATTTTATAAGCTTAATAAAAGAATATATTTAGTTTTTAAAAAAATAAGCCATTAAAACCAAAACTATAATTGCAATAAACTGAAGTAGAACACGTAATTGCATTAATTTGTTTGAATATTTTTTACTAGTACTTCCACCCTTAAATAAAGTATATATACCCATTATTAAAACTATGGCTACAGCACCTAATAAAGTAAAACCTATAAAATTAAAAAAAAATTCGGACATTTAATAATCTACTATCATGACCTATTCATTAAATACAATTGTTTTAGAACCACTTTCTAAAAATAAACCCAAAAACGCCGTAATACTTTGCCACGGTTATGGAGGAGATGGTAACGATATCTCAATCCTTGCAAATTATTGGCGCGCCCATTTACCAGACACAATATTTATTTGCCCCGATGCTCCTGAGAAATGTGCGGCAAGCCCTTCAGGTTTTCAATGGTTTGATTTAATGGATCAAACCCCTGAACAAGTTTTAGCTAAATCATTGGTCGCGGAGAAAAAATTAAATAAGCTTATTGACGAGGTAAAAATAAAAAATAATTTAAAGACTGATCAAATTACCATTGGAGGATTTAGTCAAGGCTGTATGATTACTTTACAGACAGGTTTAAAAAGAAAAGACTCTGTGAATTCTGTAATTGGCTACTCAGGTAGAATTATAGACACCGAACATCTTTCAAAAAATATTAATTCAAGACCAAAGATTATTTTAATGCATGGGGACATAGATCAAGTTGTTTCTATTGACTCATTATTAGAAGCTAAAGACTTTTTTAATAAAAAAAATTATGAAATAGAAACAAAAATTTTCAAAAACTGTGAACATCGTATACCAACAGAAGGGTCAAGTTTGGGCCTTCAATTTATAAAAAAACAATTTAATTCTTAATTTTTTGAGTGATACATAATTATAACTTGATATAATTTTTTGTATCAGTTAGCTTTATTAAATGATTATTTCTTCTTTAGATAAAGTACCTCTTGAAAAATGTCCAGCATTAGTACTGAACGCCGATTTCAGGCCTTTAAGTTATTATCCACTTTCAATTTGGTGTTGGCAAGATGCAGTGAAATCAGTTTTTTTAGATAGAGTAAGTATTGTTTCAAATTATAAAAGAAAAATTAGAAGTCCATCGTTCGAAATGAACTTACCAAGTGTAATTGCACTTAAAAATTTTATACAACCATCAAAAAATCCAAATTTCACAAGGTTCAATGTTTTTTTAAGAGACAAATTTGCCTGCCAGTATTGTGGAGACAAAAAAGATTTAACATTTGATCACCTTCTACCAAAATCAAGAGGCGGACTAACTGATTGGAACAATGTAGTAACAGCTTGCTCAAGCTGTAATGTTAAAAAAGGTGGAAAACTTTATAAAGATTGTGATCTTAAATTAGCAAACAAACCGTACGCACCGACAGTAGAAGATCTGCACAGAAATGGAAGAAACTTTCCTCCAAATTTTTTACATGAGAGTTGGATGGACTATCTATACTGGGATATTGAACTAGAACCTTAATTAAATTTTTTCTGAGATCGTTATTGCTATTCTAGATGAAGTTTTGATCACTTTATCCAAAACTCCAAACAGACCTTTTTTCGTAGCTCCGTGTTCATAAGCAATATCTTTATGGTCTAATTCATCTTGTCTAAATTTTTTAATTTTTTCTTTTAATTCTTTTTCGTCATCACCTAATTTGTAAGTTTGATCTTTATAGTGTCCGTCAATTACTTCTTCAACTGATGCTGTACAAAGCATGGCTGCTTTTTCCCCTAACATTGCCGTTCCAAAACCAAGTGTTACACCCATTAGATCCCAAAGAGGTAAAAGTTTTGTGGGTTTAATATTTCTTTTCTTAATTTCTTGATCAAAAAACTCATAGTGTTCTTTTTCATGTTCTTTCATTTCTTCAATTTTCTTTTTCAAAAATTCATCTTGTTTAAATGTTTTAAGAGCTAAAAGTTGACCTTCATAGATTTTGATTGCGCCACGTTCACCAGCGTGATCAACACGAATGATTTCTTCTAAAGTTTTTTTGTTAGTTTTTTCCATAATTTTTAATAACCTTGATCATAATACCACTAAGTATTAATGAGATAACTGTATTAATTGTAGCAAGTGAAAGCCCAAAAAATCTAAAAGTGACGTCCTTACAGCTTACTATTTTTGCTTTTTTAAGCTGATTAAGAAGTTCTTCTTTATTCAAAGGTTGACTATTTCCTAAATTACAAACAAAAGATTCGTTAAAAAAACCTTGCTCAATGCCAAAATGATAAAAAGAAACCAATATTCCTAAAATAAAGAAAATCAAAATAAGACTAGAAATTATTATTTGGTATTTATTTAAAATGAAAATAAGTGAAATAAGTATTATTGCTGCAATATAAGGAATTCTCTCAATTAAACATAAATTACAAGGTTGATGACCAAGAACATATTGTATGAAGTAAGCTATTGAAAGCGAGAGAATACTAAAGGCTAAAATAGCATTTAATATTAACTTGTTATTTAAATTCATTTAACGAAGATTATGTATAAGGCGGCTGCTAAAATTACAATAAATATTCCAGTAAGCGTAAACCATACCGCACCTTTTTTTTCAATAAATTCACCAAATTTTTTACCGAAAATATAAGTTAAATAAGAAACTATTAAAAATCTAAGACCTCTTGTAAATAGACATATAAAAAAGAAAACAGTGAGATTAAAACCAATCACTCCACTTGTGATCGTAAATACTTTAAAAGGAAGTGGTGTAAATCCAGCCAAAAACATAATTCCTAACCAAGCTAGAAAACCACCTCTGGTAGACATCTTATCTTGAATTTGAAAAACTTTTTCCTCATATCCGTAAAACTCGATAATAACCATCGAAGCATCTAAAAAAAACACACCCAACATGTAACCAAACAATCCACCTAAAACTGAACCTACAGTAGCAATTAAAAAAATTTTTAAATAATCTTCTCTTTTGGCTACGACCATAGGCACGATCATTAAATCTGGTGGAACGGGGAAAAAGAAACTTTCAATGAATGCTACAAAGCCAAGTAAAGGCTTAGAAAATTTATGCCTAGCAAGTTCTACACATCTGTCGTATAATTTTTTCAACATGAATCTAAAATGCACAATTCTTAGATACCTCGCAAGTTTAATTTTATCGACAGTTGTGATCTACGCTATCGTAATAGTTGCGGGAATGTTTGGTGCAGATTATGGTTTTTCTCCAAGTGATACGTTTATCATTTGGATTTTAATGGCTATTCTTATTAATCAAAGCGTTACTTGGAATAAATAATTTTAATGAGTAATCCCGTAGACATCAAAATTGCTCGAATAAATAAAAGTGAGAATGTAGGCACGAGCATAAATAAAGATAAAGTCCATGAAGTTTTTCAGCGAAACATCAATGAAAAATTGAAGTTATTTTATAGATTGCAACAAGACTGGGTAAACCGCGCTTATAAAAACTTTAATGATTTCGATACATATTTAATTTTAATGTATTTAATGAACAAGGTTTACGTTATTTATTCAGATCGATTTCACTATATGTCAATGGATGCCTTTTATGGTCAAGACAAAGTAGGTATTGATAAACTAAATTTAATTGAGATATCGAAAGATCTAAATATTCCAAAAGAAACTGTTAGACGAAAAATTAATTATCTTCAATCTAATGACATTATTATAAGATCTGGAAAATCAATCTTTTTACGTTCCAAAGGATTAGAAATCCAAAAACCTATGAGTACTATTGAAAACTTGTCCGGATTATTATCCAAAACTTCAAACTACTTATCCGCTGAAGACTGGTTTGGTCAACCATTAGAAAAAGAGAATATAAAAAAATTTATTATAGAGCACTTTACTGTAAGTTGGGAGTATTGGTATAGATTTCAAATACCTTATTTAGTGAGACATAGATCTTTTTTTGGAGATTTAGAGTCCTGGAACGTGTGGGGGTCAATTGGCTTAGTTCAAATTAGAGATTTAATAGAATCTATTGAAAATGATGTAACAAGAAAACCCGAAACTTACGGGGATTTCTTTTTAGCCACTCTAAAACATAAGTCTAAACGAGGAATTAATGCTTCTTCAATTTCAGATATATCAGCCATACCAAGAGCCACAGTAATTCGAAAACTTAAGTCTTTGGAGAAAAATAAACAAATTATTAGAAATAAAAAACTAGAATATTCAATTGGAAATAATAAAGAGCATATGAAAGCAATAGGGGAAAACTACAAGATCAGTCAAAGGTCATTTAGTGAATATTGTACTACAATGTTTAACTTGATGAAATTTTCAAAATTTAGTATTTAATAATTTCGTAACAAAAAAATGTTAAACTAAGTCTTTAGGGTTTTTATAAAATTATGGAAATAGCAAAATCAATAGCCCCGGTGTGTTTGGCCATAATAATGTTCGGTTTAGGTCTTGGCTTAACAGTAGCCGACTTTAAAAGAGTAATTACAATCCCTAGAGATTTTATAGTAGGTTTTTTTGGCCAAGTTATCATACTTCCGATTATTGCTTTTATCTTAATTCATCTTATTTCAATGCCACCGGAAATAGCTCTTGGTGTGATGGTAATTGCAGCAGCTCCAGGTGGAGTTACATCAAATATATTAACTAAATTTGCTAATGGAGATGTAGCACTTTCTGTAACGTTAACTGCAGTTGTGAGTTTAATATCTGTGATAACAGTTCCTTTAATTGTCTACAATTCAGCAAGTTTTCTTGGTTTCGAAATAACTAAAGAAATATCCATGATTAATATTGCTGCTAAAATGTTTTTTGTAGTAACTGTCCCTGTTATTTTTGGCATGATTGTAAGAAGTTTAATTACAGATTTCATCGTGTCCAAAACTCTGTTAGTTCAGAGGTTGTCGGTAATATTGTTTTTAATTGTCTTTATTTCAATTTGGGTAGAAGAGTGGGATAGAATTATAAGTTTTATTACAAGAGCAGGATTAGTAGCTTTCATTTTAAACATCACAATGATTTTTATAGGCTACTACATGGCAAAACTTTTAGCCTCAGGATTAGAACAAAGAAAATGTATTTCACTTGAATGTGGCTTACAAAATGGAACTTTAGCTGTTTTCGTTGCCACTCAATTATGGGATGATATTGTGTTTATGGTACCAACCGCTGCATATGCACTAATAATGTTCGTGACTTCAATTATTTTTGTTCTCATAGTAAGAAAAATAAATTAAATTATTTCAAAAAATGGGCGAATGGTGGAACTGGTAGACGCGCCGGACTCAAAATCCGGTGGTAGCAATACCTTGAGAGTTCGAGTCTCTCTTCGCCCACCAAGTTATGGAAATAGATAAACTTAATAGTCTTGTAGAATTATACTTTAAAAAGTGTGATGAAGTTGATCCCAACAGATCTTTTTTAAAATGGTTAAAACCAGGAAAACCAACTTATAGTTGGGGTGATATCAAAGAGAGAATATTTAAACTATCATCAAAAATACAAACACTTATTAAAGAAGGAGATCGATGTTTAATATTATCAGAGAATAGACCATATTGGTTGATGGCAGATCTTGCTGTTATGAATGCGGGAGGAATATCCGTTCCGATTTTTACAACTTATTCATCAAATGATTACGAATATATTTTAAATGATTGTAAGCCATCATTAATTATAGTTTCAAATAATGACCAATATAAAAAGATTAAAAATCATATAAATATAAATGAGCAAAAAATTATTTCTTTTGAAGAGATAGATGTAGACAGCTTATTAATTAAAAATATTTTAAATGAAGAAAATTATAAAAAAGAGATTAATAACAAATTAAAAAGAAATATGCCTGCATGTATTATTTATACTTCTGGCACATCAGGTAACCCTAAAGGAGTTATTTTAAGTCATGGCGGTATTTTATCAAACTGTGAGGGAGCAGTTGAGTTACTTGAAACCTTAACTAAAAAAAAAGAACCTGTATTTTTAACATGGTTACCTTTATCACATTCTTATGAACATACAGTTCAATTTATACAAATAATTGTAGGTGCAAAAGTTTTCTACGCTGAAAGTTTAGAAAAATTAATTTCAAATATGGCTGTTGCCAAACCCACCATCATGACAGCTGTTCCAAGGTTTTATCAAAACCTTTTTACTAAAATAAATATGAATTTTGATAAACAAAAAGGTCTAAAAAAAAAATTGATTAATCGAACTTTAGAGTTAGGAAAAAAAATACTTAAAAAAGAGCAATTAAGTTTTAGTGAAAAAATAGTAAATTTTTTATGCGAAAAATTAGTACGAAGAAAAATTAGAAATCAGTTTGGTGGAAATCTTCAAGCCTTTGTTTCTGGAGGTGGAGCTTTGGACCAAAATATTGGTGAATTTTTGAATGCTGTAGGATTGCCTACTTTGCAAGGTTACGGTCTTACAGAGGCCTCTCCTGTCGTAAGCTGTAATTTACCAGATTTGGTCAAAGTCGAATCAGTCGGTCCTCCATTTAGAACTAATAAAGTGAAAATAGCAAATGATGGCGAAATCTTAATTAAGGGAGAAAATGTGATGTTGGGTTATTGGAACCTCAAAGAAGAAACTGAAAAAGTAATTAAAGATGGATGGTTACATACCGGAGACATTGGCGAGTTAGATAAGAATAATTATTTAAAAATAACAGATAGAAAAAAAGATATAATTGTAAATTTAGGTGGTGACAATATTTCGCCGAGTAAAATTGAAAATTTTTTATGTTTAAATGACAATATTAAACAATCTTTTGTTTATGGAGACAAAAAAAATTATTTAGTTGCAATAATAGTTACTGAAAAGGAAATAAATAAAGAAAAAATTAAACTTATAATTGAAAACATAAATAAAAGTTTAACCTTAATTGAAAAAATTAAAAAATTTGTTTTAATTTATGAAGAATTTACAATTGAAAACGGAATGCTTACACCAACATTAAAGTTAAAAAGAAAAGAAATAATTAAAAATTATAAACAACAATTAGAAAATCTTTATTAAACTTATAAAAAAAAAGTTTAATTTTTGCTTAAAAAAACATTGATATTGCTAACTTTTTTAAAAATTTTTGATAAATCAAAAAAATTTATTAAAAAATTAATTTTTGAATTAAAATTACAAAATAATTTATGTTTGACATGAATTTTTTAATAACTAATGTTTAATTAACAAACGAATCATTAAGATTTGTTTAATAACAAGGGAGAAAAGATGGCTAAAAGAAGAAAAAAAGCTAAAAAGAAAACTAAAAAGAAAAAAGCTAAAAGAAGAAGAAAAAGAAGATAGTTTTCTCTTTAACTAAACGCCCTTTTTAATTTTTTAAAAAGGGCGTTTTTTTATTCCACACTTTCAGAAATATTAGCTCTACCCAGCGCTTTATCCATCTTTTTTTGTACGTCTTCTGGACTGACTTTAAGCACTGCTTCAAATTCAGACTTAAGCCTTTCATAAGCTTTTTCAAATAATTGTCTTTCAGAATACGATTGATCTGCAATAATGTCAGTATTTTTATTCAAGTCTTTTACTACTTCTGCAAGCTCGTATATTTTACCAGAATTAATTTTCTGATCATATTCTTGAGCTCGTCTGCTCCACATTGTTCTTTTAATTTTTGGTTTAGTTTTTAAAATTGAAATACATTTATTTATTTGATTTATAGATGCTATGGGTCGTAGTTTAGATTGTTGATTTATAGGGACCGTTAATGTTAATTTTTCTTTCTCTACTAGTATTTTATAAAATTGGATATCTATTTCCCCAATTTTTGCTTTTTCAATAGCAGTAATTTTACCTACACCGTGTTTTGGGTAAACAACAAAATCTTTTAAATTGTAAATTTTTTTTTCGGTCGGTTGTTTTTTAATTTTCTTAATTTCTGGTTTTTCATCTGGACCAGGTATGGTGTTTTTTCTCTCTAATGCTTTTGAGGAAGATCTAGTTTTTTGAGATATTTTTTGTAGTTTTACTTTTTTGGCTTTTTTAACTTTCTTTACTTTTTTCTTTTTAGGCATATTTATTTTCCAGGTTTTTCTGAAAAGTATTTATCATACTTATCTTTGACATTTTTAAATTTTTCGTGGTCTTTCATTGGTTCTTTTTTTTTGGAAATATTAGGCCATATTGCAGAAAACTTTTTATTTATCAATAACCATTTATCCATATCTTTTACACTTTCGTCAGTATCAGCTTTTATTGCATCAATTGGGCACTCAGGCTCGCATACCCCGCAATCAATACACTCGTCAGGATTGATTGCTAAAAAATTTTCACCTTCATAAAAACAATCTACGGGACATACCTCTACACAATCTGTAAGTTTACATTTTATGCATTCGTCTTTTACAATATAAGTCATTTGTTATTCAGCAATTTTAATTTAATTTCACCACTTTCTTTATCAGGGAAATATATTAGACCGCAAATTCTCCGCATCAAGTTGGACTCATATTGATCTACCATTTTGTCCGATATAATTATTTTCCAAAGATGTTCAACAATATCTTTTTTTATTTCAATTGAATTTTGTTTTATGATGTTAGTATAATTCAAGAGTTGATTTGAGTTTTTTTCAATCTTTTCTGCTTCTTTTAGAATTTCATTTTCATCTTCATCTTTTAAGTAAGATTTTATAAAATCCTTTACTAACTTTTTTTCATTATTGGAGTAAGTCTCGTCTATATTAGCAGCGTGAACAAGTAACGCTGAAATACCAATCACACTTTTTTTTTCTAATTTACTCATTTATTTTATGTTTAAAGAGAGAAGCTTATTAAATGGATTTTCCTTTTTGTCAAATTGTAAAATTTTCTCTTTTTTCTTTTTTTCTCCTATAAATACATATGTATCGACTGCTTTATCCTTTTTATAATTCATATAAGTCATCAATTTATAAAAATTCTCCTTTGAGCAACCCAAAAGATTCATCATATCGGTATTAATTTTAAATTTTTTACTTTTAGTGTTTTCAATAATTTTTAAAAATAATTTTTCAAGAATATCTATTCTTACGAAGAATTCTCTAAACTTTTCAAACCCACATAATAAAAGAAAATTCTTTTCCAAGTTTGTTCCTGTAAGAAAATTTAGTCCAGACTTTGGAATTGTATTTTTATTTGAAAGGTTATGAAATATTTTCCACAAATTGATTCTAAAATTGACTGCTTTTGGTTTAAGCATTTTTGGCAAATATATATGGTATCTTCCAATTTTAATACCCATTCCCCATAATTTCTTTCTTTCTTCAGGTGGTATTGATTTTATAATTTTATCTACCTCACTTCTTTTAACTACACCGTTATTTTCAAATAATTGGAAAACTAAACCTCTAAGATATTGATTATCAATCTTATGGTTAGTTAACTTAATTAAATCTCCCAATACGTCATTTATGTAATTAGTTAACCATTTATTTAAAAATAAACTTAATTTTGATTTTGACTCTTCATTCAGTGTGTCATCAGCTATTATTTGTATTCCAGGGTTTAGGTAGTCGTTGCCCTTCTTTAATCTGGCTATTGGATTTTTTTTCCAGGTAATTTGGCTTTCATTATTAATTTCAATTTCATCACTTTTTAGGATTGCTTCAACTCTTTTAACCAACTCTTTCTCTACCCCTTTTCTTGCAGCTTTTTTAATCGACTTTATATCTGTATCAAGAGTTCTAGATGTAATTTCAATTAAAAACTTTAGTCCTTTTAGCTCACCTATCAATTGTCCATCAATATGTATTTTATCTTTCTCATTTATTTCAGTATTTAAAACAAGGTCTTGTTTTAAACTTCGAGATAAAATACTAATTTTTTTGTCGATGAAACTTTTTGTTAACTCATCATGAAGTTTATCTGATAACTTGTCTTCAATCCCTTTAGTTAATTGTACCCAATAATCAGAATTTTCAACCCAATTTTTCTTATTGGCCACATATGACCATGTTCTCACATTTGACAGTCTATGAGATAATAAATCTACGTTACCATGTTCTTTTTCTAATCCTTTCAGTTGCTCTTTCATAAATGTGCTTGGTATTCTTTTTTTTCTTGTTGATAAAAATTGAAAGACTTTATCAATTACGTTTATATGTTGACCATAGGCTTTTTTCTCAAAGTCAGGTATTTGACAGCACTCCCATAATAATTCCAGGTTTTTATGATAAATTATATTATTTGAACCTTTTTTAAGAAAGAATCTTAAAACATTTTCATCAAGTGAGTCATTTGTCCGCAAAAGATTTTTTTGTTTCGGTTTTAACTCAAGAGAGGAAATTAATTTTTCTGGATTTTCAAAATTTAACTTTGAATTTCTCCAATAAATAGTTTTTGTATCAGGTAATTCGTGCTTTTCGATTTTTTCTATTTCATCGGAATTTAAAGTTTCACAATCTCCAGTAGTCCCAAATCCGCCATCATTTTTATATCTTCCAGCCCTACCTGCAATTTGAGATAACTCTATAAGATTTAATCTTCTTGTTTTTTTACCATCAAATTTTTTTAAGCTTGAGAAGTAAATTTCATTTATATCCATGTTTAATCCCATGCCAATAGCATCAGTGGCAATAAGATAATCTACATCGCCTGATTGATATAAACCAACTTGTGAGTTTCTTGTCTTAGGGCTAAGTGAGCCCATTATGACTGCAGCTCCACCTTTTTGTCTTCTTACAAGTTCTGCAATTGCATAAACTTCTTCAATGGAAAAGGCTATGATTGCAACTTTACGATCTAATCTGGAAATTTTTTTTATTCCTGAATAACTAAGTTTTGAATATCTTTCTTTTTTCTCAAACTCAACATTAGCAACTAATTCTTTGATAATTTTTGCCATAACTTGAGACCCAAGAAACATTGTTAATTTTGTTCCACGAGACTCTAGTAATCTTTCAGTAAAAATGTGGCCTCTTTCTCTATCAGCACACATCTGTATTTCATCGATAGCAATAAATTCTACTTTCTTGTCTTTAGGCATTGATTCAACAGTACAAATAAAATATTTTGCAGTGCTTGGAATTATCTTTTCCTCACCAGTAATTAATGCAACTTTTTCAATTCCCACCTTATTGACACATTTGTCATAAACTTCTCTTGCAAGAAGTCTTAAAGGCAATCCAAAAATTCCCGATTCATACTCAAGCATTTTTTCAATAGCCACATAAGTCTTTCCTGTATTAGTTGGTCCTAGCAGAGCGACTATTTTTGAAGATTGAATATTCATATTTGTGTTTGATATTTTTTTTTATACTATATGTAGATCAAAGTTGAGAACAAAATAAGATTAAAACATGACCGAATCGTTTTGTCAAATGTTCCTATTTAACAATTGATTTGACTTCTGATGGTCAGTCCCCGTATAGGTAGACGTGTTCAGATGACACCAAAAGTAAAAAAAAATATTTCAAAATTAAAAGAGTCTTCCACTTTAGCAATTAACGAGAGATCAAAAAAACTAATCAAATCTGGAAAAAAAATTTATAGATTTGGCTTTGGACAGTCTCCTTTTCAAATACCAGAAAACATAGTTGAAGCATTAAAATCAAATGCTTACCGAAAAGAATATTTGCCTATACAGGGGCTACCCGAACTAAGAGAAAAAATTTCAAAATACTTATTTGATAGAACAGGAGTAAAATACTCAAAAGAAAATATATTAATCACACCAGGATCAAAAGAAGCCATGTTGTTGATGCACATAACATTTAATGGAGAAATTTTAACTCCTGCACCAAGTTGGGTTTCTTATGAACCACAAGCAGAAATTGGATCAAACAATGTCCATTGGCTAGAAACTTCAAGATCTAACAACTGGTTTCCAACAGCAAAAGAACTTGAAAATAAAATAAAAAAAATAGGTAGAAAAAAAAATATTATTTTAATATTGAATTCGCCAAATAATCCATCCGGAGCAGTTTGTAATAATTTAAAAGAGCTAGCTATTGTAGCAAAAAAATACAAATTGATTATTCTTTCTGATGAAATTTATACAGATTTATCTTTTGACAATGATTATAAATCTATTTCTAAATTTTATCCGGAAAATACATTTATTAGTGGTGGCCTTAGTAAATGGTGCGGAGCAGGTGGATGGAGATTAGGTTTTTTAGCAGTACCAAATGGATTGAAAGAATTTATGAAAAGTTTAAAATCACTAGCAAGTGAGTCTTATTCAACTGTAAATACTCCAACCCAGTTTGCTGCTGTAGAGGCTTATAAGGGTAATCACGAAAGTTATAGATGGAAAGTCAGAACGATACTTAATGCTGTAGGCACATATGTTTACAACAATCTTAAATCAAACAAAGTTTTAATAAATCCACCACAAGGAGGATTCTACTTGATGCCTGAATTTAAAAATAAAAAATTTAAAACTTCAGCTCAATTATGCGACGTAATACTAAAAGAGACAGGTGTTGCAATGCTTCCTGGATCTGATTTTGGTTTTAAACCAAAAAAAATGCTCACAAGATTAAGCTATACAGACTTCGACGGAGTAGAATTTTTTAAAAATGTAGTAAGTTCTAAATCTATTAGTGAGGAAATGGTCAAGACCTATGCCCCAAATGTAGTTGAAGGGGTAACTAAGCTATCAAATTGGGCCAAAAATTTATAAGAATCTCTTTGACCTCTAACTGATAACGTAGTTAAATTAATCATTATAACAAGAGGAGTACACATGAAAAAAATGATGTCATTGGTTTCTGCGGTACTAGTAATGTTTGCTTTTTCAAGCCCTATTACTTCAATCGCAAAATCAGCAGAGTTCTTTACAATAGGAACTGGCGGACCTACAGGAGTTTATTTCCAAACAGGTAACGCTATCTGTAAAATGTTACACAAGTCAGCAATAAGTGCTGATCACGGTAGAAAAAAAGGTACAGCTAAAGCTTATAGATGTACTGCACCTTCAACAGGTGGCTCTAACTACAATATTGGACAAATCAAAGATGGTGAGTTTCAATTTGGTGTTGCCCAGTCAGACTGGCAGTATCATGCTTACAATGGTTCAAGCAAATGGGAAGGAAAACAGTTTAGTAATTTAAGAGCTGTATTTTCAGTTCACAATGAACCATTCCAAATTTGGGCAAGTAAAAAATCAAAAATTAAAGATTTCAAAGGCCTGAAAGGAAAAACAGTTAACATTGGTAACCCTGGTTCTGGTCAAAGAGGAACCATGGAAGAACTAATGAAAGCGATGGGAGCAGATATGAGTATGTTCAAAGCAACTACTGAACTTACTTCTTCTGAACAAGTTAAAGCTCTTTGCGATGGCAAAATAGACGCATTTGGATATTCAGTTGGATTTCCTAATGGAGCTATGGAGCAAGCAGCAACTTGTAAAGCAAAAGCTAGCCCAATCAACTTAACTGGTGCGCCAGTTCAAGGTTTAATTGATGGAGCAGACTACTATGCAAAAGCTGTAATTCCAAAAGGAACGTATTCTAATCAGAAAAAAGACGCTACAACGTTTGGTGTAAAAGCTACAGTTGTTACAAGCGCAGATGTTTCTGAAGAACTTGTATACTTAGTAACAAAAGCGGTGATGGAAAACTTTGATGATTTCAGAGCTCAACACCCAGCTTTTGGACCTCTGGAAAAGAAAAATATGATCGCTGATGGTTTATCGGCTCCGTTACATCCAGGTGCAATTAAGTACTACAAAGAAGCTGGATTAATGTAATTCAACTTTTTAGTTTAATTAAAAAAGGCCCAATATTTCTTGGGCCTTTTTTTTTATAATAATGTATCTTAAGTGAAATGAATCAAACTATTCAAAGTAAGATTAAAGACAAAATTCAAGAAGATATATCTCCAACTCGAAATTTATCGGGCATTCACTTAAAAGTAGTTTTTGGTATTGCTATTCTTTGGACGTTTTTTCAACTTTGGTATGCTTCTCCTTTTCCTTTTTGGTTTAACTTTGGAATGTTCAAAGGTTTACCTGCTCGAGCAATACATTTAGGTTTCGCACTTACACTGACATTTTTAATTTTTCCTTTTGCAAGAGGAAAGAAAATATCAGCTTTTGATATTCTTATAAGTATAGTCGCTGCATTCTGCTGTCTATATATTTACTTTTTCTATGATGACCTTGTTAATAGAGGAGGTATTCTTTTAGTCAAAGACATATTTGGATTTAAAGTTCCTGTTGAACTTATAATCGGTGCCATAGGTATATTAATTCTATTAGAGGCAACTAGAAGGGCTATTGGCTTGCCTTTAGTTATAATTGCAGTTTGTTTTCTCTTATTTTCATATTTTGGAAAATATGCTCCTGATATTATTTCACACGGCGGACTTTCTGTAAAAAGATTAGTAGGATTTCAATGGTTTGACCAAGAAGCAATATTTGGAATTCCAATAGGAGTTTCAGTTGATTTCATATTTTTATTCGTTCTTTTCGGAGCATTATTAGAGACAGCTGGAGGAGGAAAATACTTCTTAGATTTAGCATTCGCCATGGTTGGCAAAATGAGAGGAGGACCCGCTAAAGCTGCTATTTTAGGATCTGGAATGACGGGTATGATTTCCGGGTCTTCAATAGCAAATACCGTAACAACAGGAACTTTTACAATTCCTATAATGAAAAAGACTGGATTTTCTCAAGAGAAAGCAGGAGCTATTGAAGTTTCATCATCTGTAAATGGTCAAATTATGCCGCCAGTTATGGGAGCTGCAGCTTTTGTTATGGCAAGTTTTATCGGCGTGACTTATTTTGAAGTTGTCAAACATGCTTTTTTACCAGCCATCATTTCTTACATTGCGCTATTTTATATATCTCATCTAGAGGCTCTTAAACTTGGGCTAAAAGGAATGGATGATGCAGATGTTCCTCATCTTAAAAGAACTTTTTTATCTGGACTACATTTTTTAATACCAATTTTTGTTTTAATTTTTCTACTTGTTTACATGAGATATACAGCAGGTTTTTCAATTTTTTATGCAACGATTTCTTTAATTATAGTGAATTTGATAAATCGTATTATTAAAAACTCAGATTACAAAATTGGCTTAATTGAGTGGTGGAACCAAACTATTGTAGGACTTCAAAAAGGTGCAATTAACATGGTGGGTGTTGGTATAGCGATTGCCACAGCAGGTATAATAGTTGGTGCAGTTGGATCTACTGGGCTTAGCACTAATTTAATTATAGTCATCGAGACAATAGCAAGGGATAATGTAATTATATTAATTTTATTAACTATAATTCTTTGTTTACTGCTGGGAATGGGCCTTCCAACAACTGCAAACTATGTGGTAGTGGCTTCATTAATGGCTACAGTTTTAGTTGATGTTGGAAATGCCTCAGGCTTTATTTTTCCATTAATTGCAGTTCACTTATTTGTATTTTATTTTGGACTGATGGCTGATGTAACACCTCCTGTGGGTTTAGCATCTTATGCAGCAGCTGCAATATCTGGTGGAGATCCATTAAGAACGGGACTCCAAGCTATTTGGTATAGTTTAAGAACAGGAATTTTACCAATTGTCTTTTTATTTAACCATGAACTTTTACTGATAGGGGTAGATAGTATCTGGCAAGCCCTGTTGGTAATAGCCACTTCATTAATAGGTATTTTAGTTTTCACTGCAGCTACACAACAATGGTTTATAAATAAATTAAGGTGGTTCGAGACTATAGTTTTCTTAATAATATCTTTATCTTTTTTAGCTCCAGATTATGTTTTAGGTAAATTCTATCCAAAATTTAATGAACAAAAGCTTTCTGCAGAAAGTATTCAAAATTTATCTTTTGATCCTTCAAAAGAAGTTCACATAAAAGTAACCCGAGTTACTGAATATGGAGAAAGATATAAACTATTTGTTATTGATAAAGGGAAGTTTGAAAATGATTACAATCTTGAAGAATACGGAGTGACATTAGTAGATCAGAACGACCAACTTACTGTAGATAAATTAAATTGGAAGGGAGAGGCAAAAAAATCTGGTATTCAAATGGGTGACATCATAAGTAATTTTAAAATCGAAAACCCAGAGAGACCAAACAAAGCTATAGTTTACCCTTTTGCATTAATATTATTAATTTTATTCGGTTATATAAATTTTAAATTTGGAAAAAAGAAATCCTTATCAGAATAAGTCTTTTATAAAAATTTAATAATTTAATTTACTAATTAACAATTGCGTATAAAATCGCAACAACTAAGAGTATTTCCCATCCTGACATAAAATTACCTCCTTAATAATATTAAAATTTTTTTTTGTTTTAATTATGATTAAGTGGTTGTATTTATTGTTTTGTAAAGCAGGTATTCACAGATACGAAAAAGTAGATATTAACTATAGTTTCGGACCAGGTGGTTCAACTGAAACGATAAAATGCAAAGATTGTGGAATAAAAAAGATTAGAAGAAAAAATTAATCAGCTAAGCAAGAAAACCGCAGTGAAACTAACTTGAAAATGAATTAGCTTAATGCATGAAATTTTCTTTAAAAGTATTATTTTTAACATTAACCCTCTTCTTATCAGCTAATGCTGAAGTAAATTTTCAACAAAAAAAGTTTTACTATGAAAACCTTGTTCAAAACTGGTCTAAAATATTTCCAGATAGCAATAGGAATGCTGCAGGTCCAAGATTTTTCAAATACTTACTAGACCAAAACCTTACTTATGAGGAATTTAAAGAATATAATAAACTTTATTGCCCTGTGTCAGGCTCACTAATAAACCCAGGCGAAAAACCTGACTATATTTTTGTTAAAGAGTTAAGAACACAAAAAAATATTTGTGGAGAACTTTATAGATGTTGTTGGCCTTGCTCTTGTGATCTAATGAATTATACAAAAGTTAAAAAAATCAAACATAAATTTAAAGATGGCCCAAGATCGCTTGATGTTCTTTTAATAGATAATCCATGTACAAAAAAAGATTTTCCAAAGGAAGTAAATAGAAATTATTTCTGTAATGGTCAAAAATTAAATAAAGAAGAGGTTCATGTAGTTGATAGTAAATTAGTAATAGGAATTTTATACAAAGCAAAAAAATGTCAAAAAACAGACATTAAAAAAATAGAGTCTAATGAAATTACAGGGAAATTTTGTACTTTCAAAAATGATATTCCTTTAGAGGAAATGAATATTGGAATGGGTGATATATTTATTAAGATGGCGAGATAGTCATATTACTTTGTTTAAAAATGTATGTTTTTCCGGTTTTTGTAATTTTGTAATTATTAGTCTTTCCGTTTGTCCACTTAATTGAAACTTTAAAATCTTTTTCACCTTTCCGAATTCCATAATGAGCAACAGGCTCCATTTGACATAAATATCCTGATCCTGCATCGATTGTTTTAGAGTGTTCTCTTAAATTAGAAGTAAGCGTTACCGTAGCGCCTCTTGCTGGTGCACCATTTTTATTTAATGGTTTTATTCTTAAAAAATTATTACTTTTTTTTATATCAGCTTTATAAAGAGTAAGGATTTGGTTGCCTGTTTCACCGTGTGAGATTAATAATTCTAAAATACCATCTTTATCGATATCGGCTACAGCTGCGCCTGTACCAAGTCCATTAGGTTCAGAATTAATTGCTAAATCAATTTCCTTTAGCTCTCCATTTTCTTTAATTTTAAACAATTTATTTGGTTCTCCAATGTTATTTAAAAAAATTTCATCGTAACCGTCATTATCAAAATCTGCAGATATTACCGTCCTTATTTTGGAGGGTGTCTTAAAATTTCCTTTAGCAATGTCCTTATAAGTGTTTTCTTTTTTTACAAAAATTCTATGCTCTCCATCCCAATTACCACTCACTATATCTAATTGTCCTCTGTATAAAATATCACTTAGGGCTGTTCCTCTTCCATTTTCATAGGGGTCTAAAACGTCGTAGCTTGAGGCGACATCATAGAAAGTACCATCAACATTTTTATACAAAAAATTAACTCCTCTTTCGTTTGCAGCGAAAATATCAATATTATTTGATAGAATGTGACCCGCAACAACTGCTCGTCCTCCAGTTATTTTGTCTAGTCCAAACTCTGTTGCTCTATCAGCAATTTTCCCTTTAAATTTTTCATAGAATCTTGTAGGTCCACCATAATTAGCAACGTAAATCCCAAATTTTCCATTTCCTTTTCTATCTACACAGACTACGGAACGACCAGCTGTAAAGTTTAAATCTAGTTGATTTTTCTTTTGTTCGAAAATATCAAAAAATTTTTTATTTTTTTGATCTATTAGTCGATCAGAATATTTTTTTTCACCGCTGTATGTGTCTGTGTTAAGAAAATAAATTTCTTCATATCCATCAGAGTCAATATCGCATGCCGCAACTCCAATAGTAAAACTTTTTTTATCAGTAAATTTTTCATCTTCTATAATATTTCTTAATTTGTTATTTTTATACGAAAGAGCTAAATTTTCACTTCCAAAACCCGCAACTATAAATTCGTATGTTCCATTGTTGTCTACATCAGCAACTGATATTCCGTACCTAAGGCTTTCGTAATTTCCCTCAATCAAGTTAGTTATGTTCTTGAAAAAATTTGCTGATGCCTTATTAAATATAAAAAGAGAGAGTAAAGCAGAAACTAAAACAGTTTTTGTGTGCATTAGTAACTATTTTAGTATTTTCCAAGTGCCACTTGCAGAGGCAACTATGTCGCTAGAATTTGAAATTTCACAAGTGATAAATACAAGAGTATTTGTTTTTTTTAATATCTTAACTTTTCCTTTCAATTTATCACCTAACTGACCTGCAGAAATAAATTTCATATCTAAATTTATTGTTACACATCTTTTATCTCCTGCTACTCTATGAGCAGCTGTGCCCATTCCTGTGTCTGCAATGGAAGCAAGGAAACCACCGTGAGCAATTTTTCCAGTATTTAAGTGTATTTCTTTTACTTCAACAATAAATTCGTATTGTGTTTCGCTGATCTGTTTTAATTCCAGACCACCTAAATGCTTCATATAACCTTTATTAGTCTCGTCCATAATTTTTCTTATCATATATTGGCATTAGTTGTGAGAAAATTACAGCAGCTAATATTAAAAATATTCCTAAAACTTTAATTTCATTTAAGAATTGGTCTAATATTAACCATGCCAAAATTGCTGCGAAAACACCTTCCAACGAGAAAACTATTGCAGCAGGGGCTGGAGATATATTTTGTAAACTGTATGTTTGTAATAAAAAAGCAAGGCCACTTGATAGAATTCCCACATATAAAACTTCGTATGAGTCTTTTAAAAAATTACTGAACGTTGGGTCTTCAAAGTAAAACATTGGACCAATCAAAACTAAGCATGCCACAAAACATTGAGACATTGCTATAGTTATAGGAAAGTTAAACATTTCAACCGTTTTTCTAATAAGCAAAATATGAACTCCCCAACAAAAGGCACTTAAGATGCCTAAAGTATCACCTAATCTTACCGAATAATTATTGAGTTCGCTTAGAAGTAACCCGCCAAGTATACAGATAAAAACCGATGGCCAAATAGACCAGTGCATTTTTTTTGAAAATATAAAGTAAGAAATTACAGGAACAACTAAAACATAGAAGACTGTAAAAACACCAGTGTTTGCTACATCCGTATATATTAAAGAAATCTGTTGTAGCTCCTGGCCTATGGCTAAAACAAATCCCAAATTAAATAAAAAACAAGCTATTTTCCTTTTATCGAGTTGTTTGAAATTTATATTTTTAAATTCAAAAATGAAAAAGAAAGGAACCAAAGTTAAAAATCCTATTAAAAATCTTCCTACATTAAAAGTATGAGGTCCTATAAAATCCATACCCATATCTTGCGCCACAAAAGCTGAACCCCAAAGAACAGATGTAACAATAGCGCAAATTAGTGAGAAAGACTTTTTATCCATCAGGGGTTAATAGTTTAAGAAGAACTAAACAGCAAGCTTAAAGGCAAAATCTTTTCCAAGACATTTTCCAAGATAGACACAAAATCTAGCACCTTCTGCTCCATCTATTAATCTGTGATCATATGAAAGTGATATTGGAAGTATCTTTTTAGAAACTATTTGATTTTTTTCTTTAACAAGTCGATCGAAAGTTCTTCCAACTCCTAAAATTGCTACCTCAGGCGGATTAATGATAGGTGTAAAATGTGTTCCGCCAATTCCTCCTAAACTTGAGATAGTCATCGATCCACCAAAAAATTCTTTTTTATCAATCTTAAGTTCTCTACAAAGTTGACTTGTATTTTTAAGCTCTTCTCCAATTTTTTGAATACTCATTTGATCAACGTTTCTCAATTTAGGAACCATAAGACCATGAGGAGTATCAACGGCAAAACCAATATGAAAATATTTTTTATAAATAATTTTATTACTCTCAGGGTTTAATGATGCGTTAAAATTTGGAAATTCTTTTAGAGCGCTCACCAAAGCTTTTGCAATGAATGCAAGAGGAGATACTTTTATTTTTTCACCGGTATAATAATCGTATAAAGAATTTCTAAACTGTTCCATGTCAGTAACATCTATTTCATCGTGTTGTGTGACGTGGGGAATTTCTGTCCAAGATCTTACTAAATGTGGCCCCGAAAGTTTCTTAACACGTGGTAGATCTTGTGTTGTTATTTCTCCAAATTCTTCGTGAGAATATTCTTCTACATATTTTGTAACTTCTTTTTTTTGCACCTCACCTTGAGAAACTGTTACTTGAGATCTTATAAAATTTTTTACATCTTCTTCTGACACTCTTCCAGCTCGTTGTGTACCAGAAATTTTAGAAATATCTGCTCCTAGCTCTCTTGCAAATTTTCTTATTTTTGGACTTGCAGAACTTTTTCCTGAAGCAGGAACACTAGGCACAGGCTGTTGCTGTTGTACCTGAACTACTTCGTTTTGTTTTTTTTCTTTTACAGGTTCTTTTTTAGATTTTTCTTTTACAGGTTCATTTGTTTCTTGCTTCGACTCTAAAGTAAGAATTAAATCCCCTTTGTTAATTTTATCACCTACAGAAACATTAATTTTTTCTATCTTGCCTTCGTGAGTAGAAGGCACCTCAACACTTGATTTGTCGCTTTCTAAAGTTATTAAAGAATCATTTTTTTTTATAACTTGACCTTTTTTAACAAGAACCTCGATGACTTCCACGTCTTTAAAGTCACCCATATCTGGTACTAAAATTTTTTGTATTGTCATTTTATAAATTCGCTGGGAAATCTTTGTCTTTATCTATCTTATATTTTTTAATTGCTTTTTCTGCCTCTTTAGAACCAATTAGCTGTTCCTTTGCTAACGCACTGAGGGTGAAAGCTACAATATGTTCTTTGTCTACTTCAAAGAATTTTCTAAGATTTTTTCTAGTGTCACTTCTTCCGTAACCATCCGTTCCGAATGAGTAAAACTTTTTATCTGTGTAAGGTCTTATTTGGTCTGTGAATGCTCTTGTATAATCTGAAGCTGCAATGACTGGCCCATCTCTTTTTGATAAGCATTTTTGAACATAAGATTTTTTCGGTTTTTTATCAGGGTTTAGTAGATTTAATCTTTCAGTTTCCATTCCATCTCTTCTTAACTCGTTGAAACTTGTAACGCTCCAAATATCTGCATCTATATTATATTCTTTAGATAAAATCTTAGAAGCGGATATAATTTCTCTTAAAATTGTCCCTGAGCCTAATAATTGAACTTTAGTTTTTCCTTTATTTTTTCCCTCTTTAAATAAGTACATACCTTTTAAAATTCCTTCATCACAATCCTTAGGTTTTTCTGGATGAGAGTAATTTTCATTCATCGCTGTGATGTAGTAGAAGACATTCTCTTTCTTTTCGTGCATTCTTTTTAAGCCTTCTCTAAAAATTGTTGCCATCTCGTAAGCAAACGTTGGGTCATAACTAATGCAGTTTGGAATATTCGATGCTAATAATTGGCTGTGCCCGTCTTGGTGTTGTAATCCTTCCCCAGCTAATGTGGTTCTTCCTGCTGTTGCTCCAATTAAAAATCCTCTTGCTTGAGAGTCACCAGCTGCCCACGCTAGATCTCCAACTCTTTGAAATCCGAACATAGAATAGAAAATATAAACTGGTATCATTTCAATATCGTGATTAGTGTAAGCAGTTCCTGCTGCAATCCAAGATGACATCGCCCCAGACTCATTGATACCTTCTTCTAAAACTTGTCCACTTTTATCCTCTCGATATGAACTAAGTTGTTCAGAGTCTACCGGCTCATATTTTTGTCCTTCATGTGCGTAAATACCAATTTTTTGAAAGAATCCCTCCATTCCGAAGGTTCTCGCTTCATCAGGGATGATTGGTACTAACCTTGGTGCAACATTTTTATCTCTAAGGAGCGCAGTCATCATTCTCACTAAAGCCATTGTTGTAGACATTTCTTTTTCCCCGGTTGATTTCATGAATTGATCAAAGATGTCTTTTGGTGGAGCTTTAATTTGTTTGGCAAAAGTTGATCGTTCTGGAATAAAACCTCCTAGTTTTATTCTCTTATCTTTTAAATATTTAATCTCTTCAGAACTCTCACTTGGTTTGTAATACTCTATGTCTTTTACTTGTTTATCTGTAAGAGGGACATTAAATCTATCTCTATAGTAAAGAAGATCCTCTTCATCTAATTTTTTTTGTTGATGGGTTGTGTTTACACTTTCACCTGTTTTACCCATTCCATATCCTTTGATAGTTTTTGCTAAGATAACCGTAGGCGATCCGGTATGTTGCGTTGCCGCTGCGTAAGCTGCATAAACTTTGTGAGGATCATGACCTCCTCTATTTAATCTCCAAATATCTTTATCTGTTAAAGAAGATACAAGCTCAGTAAGCTCAGGATATTTTCCAAAAAATTTTTCTCTAACATAAGACCCGCCTTTAGCCTTAAATGCTTGGTACTCACCATCTACACATTCGTTCATCCTCTTAATAAGAAGACCTGTTTTATCTTTAGCCAATAATTGATCCCAGTATGATCCCCAAATAACTTTTATTACATTCCAGCCCGAACCTCTAAAGCTACCCTCAAGTTCCTGAATAATTTTACTATTCCCTCGAACAGGGCCATCTAGTCTTTGTAAATTACAATTTACTACGAAAACTAAATTATCTAATTTTTCTCGAGCAGCTAAACCAATTGCACCTAGTGACTCAGGTTCATCCATTTCACCATCACCAAGAAATACCCAAATTTTTCTACCTTCGTCTTTTATTAAACCTCTATTAATTAAGTATTTTAAAAATCTTGCTTGATAGATAGCCATGATAGGCCCAAGACCCATGGACACAGTTGGAAACTGCCAGAATTTTGGCATCAACCAAGGGTGAGGATATGAGGACAAACCTTCTTTATTCACCTCTTGCCTAAAACCATCTAGTTGTTTTGTAGTAAGTCTTCCTTCTAAGAAAGCCCTTGCGTACATTCCTGGAGCCGAATGCCCCTGGAAATAAATTAAATCTCCTCCAAATTTGTTATTCTTTGCTCTCCAAAAATGATTCATTCCTACATCGTAAAGAGTAGCTGCAGATGCAAAAGTACCGATATGACCGCCTAGTTCAGGGCTTTTTTTATTAGCCTTAACAACCATCGCTGCCGCGTTCCATCTTACATATGCCCGTATTTTTTTTTCAATATTTTGATCACCGGGTGATTTAATCTCAGCCTCTGGCGGAATAGTATTAATGTAAGGAGTTGTTCTAGTATCTGGTAGAACAAGACCAGATTTATAAGCTTGATCGATAACTTTGTTTAATAAGTAACTTGCTCGTGAGGAACCATCATTTTCAATAACTGAATTTAGAGAGTCTATCCATTCATTTGTTTCAACAGGATCAATATCATCTTTAGAAGCCGGTTCAGCAAAAACTTTTTTAACTTGTCTTACTTGATTAGCCTCACCATTAGTTTTTGGTTTTTCTTGAGTTTGAACTTCTTTAATTATTTTTTCTTCTTTTGAAGTCGAGGCCGCTTGACCATTTTCTATTGTTGCTAATACGCTTCCCTCTGAAACTTTATCTCCAATTTTAACTTTTAGATCTTTAATTTCTCCAGCGGCGGGAGATGGTATTTCAACGCTAGATTTGTCACTTTCAATTGTAACAATAGGATCATTCTTGTTTATTTGGTCTCCAGGCTTGACTAAGACTTCTATGACCTCGACGTCTTTAAAATCACCTATATCTGGAACTGAAATATTTTGAGCCATAATTAGCTATTATAATCTGGGATCAACATATTAAAAAATAAATAATTAATAAACATTAAAGAATAGGGCAAATATTCGGATAAGATCAATTTTTGTCACATTTTCTGCTTTTTTTCGTCAATTAATTTTATTCATATAAGACATGCGTTGGTTAATAAATTTTTTATTTAAAAAAAGAGACATTAGAACAAATAGAGCAGTTTTAGTTCAGAAAATTATCCTTAAAAAATATCTATTAAGATAAAAAAATAAAAGCTAAGCTAGCTTTTATGGAAAAATTTCTATGGGAACCCTCTGATAAAAGAAAAAAAGAGTCTATTCTTGAGGATTTTTCAAAATATATAAACATAAAATCAAACTATAATTTCCAAAATTTGTGGAAATGGTCAGTAGAACATCCAGAGGAATTTTGGTCAAAGTTTTGGGACTATTCGAAGATTATTGGAGATAAAGGAAAAGAAATAATTAAATATAATAAGATATTTAATAAGACTAATTTTTTTCCAGATTCTAAATTAAATTATTCTGAAAATATTCTTAAGAAAAATTCATCGGAGATAGCAATAAATTTTTTATCCGAAAAAGGGTTTGAAGAAGAAATTTCTTGGAAACATCTTTATAATAAAGTTTGTAAATTTTCTAGCTACTTAAAATCTATAGGTTTAAAAAAAGGAGATCGTGCTGCTGCTTATGTTCCTAATAAAATTGATTCTATAATAGGTTTCTTAGCTTGTGCAAAAAATGGAATTATCTGGTCGTCATGCTCCCCAGACTTTGGAACCCAAGGAGTTGTAGATAGATTTAAACAAATTGAGCCAAGTATTTTAATTACTAGTGATCACTATTTTTATAATGGTAAAAAAATAAACATTCTTGAAAAAATTGAAAATATTTTAAAGCAAATTCCTTCAATAAAAAAAACTTTAGTGTTTGCATATAATAAGAAAGAAGAAATTAATCTTCAAAATTATATAAACTTTGATCAAGTTTTAGAAAAAGAAAATATGGACGAAACTTTTGAACGATTTGAATTTAATCATCCTATTTATATTCTCTATTCGAGTGGTACTACTGGAAAACCAAAATGTATAACACATGGAGCTGGGAATGTTTTAATTGAACATAATAAAGAGTTCATGCTTCATTGTGATATCAGAGATAATGAAAAATTATTTTATTATACCACTACGGGCTGGATGATGTGGAATTGGTTGGTTGGAGGATTAGCAACAGGTTCTTCTATATTTTTATTCGATGGGGCACCTGTATATCCAAAAATAGATGTTCTCTTAGAGTATTGTCAAAATAAGAAAATAAATCTTTTTGGAGTAAGTGCTAAATACATAGATCATCTAAAAAATGAAAAATATAATAGTAAAAATTTAGATTTAAGTTCAATAAAAATTATAACATCAACGGGTTCTCCATTGGCTGAGGAAAGTTTTAAGTATGTTTACAAAAACATAAAGAAAGATGTTCATCTCGCGTCTATTGCAGGAGGAACAGATTTAGTTGGTTGTTTAGTTTTAGGAAACCTTTACTCAAATGTTCACATGGGAGAAATTCAAGGTCAAAGTCTTGGAATTGATGTGGATGTATTTTCAAATGAAGGAAAAAGTATAAAAGATGGAGAGAAGGGGGAGCTAGTGGTTAAAAAACCTTTTCCATCAATGCCTGTTAAGTTTTGGGGCGACGATGACGGCCAAAAATATCATAAAGCTTATTTCAATAGATTTGAAAATATTTGGCACCATGGTGATTTTATCGAGCGAACTAAAAATAATGGATTTATTATGAGAGGAAGGTCTGATGCTACTTTAAACCCCGGAGGGGTAAGAATAGGAACATCAGAAATTTATCAACAGGTTGAAGACATTGATTTCATAACCGAAGGACTAGTAGTCGGGCAAGATTACAATGATGATGAAAGGATTATCTTATTTATTACTACAAAAGATGATGAAGAGTTAGACGATGAAAAAATAAAATCAATTAAATCAAGAATAAGAAAAAACTGCTCACCAAAACATGTCCCTGCAATTATTATAAAGGTACCTGAAATTCCTAGGACAAAAAGCGGAAAAATAGTAGAGTTAGCAGTAAGAAAAGTAATTCACGGGGAAATAATTAACAATAAAGAGGCAATAGCTAATCCTGAGAGTTTAAAGTTTTTTGAAAATTTGTCACAACTCAAATCTTAGTAAATTTTAATAGCGCGTCATTTTCTTACATTATTTTTTGATAATATTTGAGTTAAATTGATTTATGCTTAGCCCTAACCCTAGAACTCCTATCAAAGGCAGTTGGGGCTGAGTTCAAATAATTTCAGCACAATTTTTATGTAACATTGAATGAAGCTCAATAAGTTTTTCAAAACTCTTATTATAACCACCACCCAAAACACCACACAAAGGAGTATTTTTTGAATAAAAATTTTCAATTACTATTTGATCTCTTTTATTAACTCCCTCATCAGTAATTTTAAGTTTTCCTAAACGATCCTCAAAATGGATATCAACTCCAGCTACATAAAATACAAAATCATACTTATTCTTATTAAGCTCTTTTAAATTTACATGTAGAATATTTAAATATTCCTTATCTTCCATTCTATCTTTGAGTTCAACATCAATATCACTCTTTGATTTTTTTGCTGGGTAATTGGAAGCACAATGCATACTAAATGTAAGAATATTTGGGTCATTTTTAAATATTTCTGAATTACCGTTTCCTTGGTGGACATCTAAATCAATTATAAGTATTTTTTTAGCATAGTTTTTATTTTTTAAATAATTTGCTGCTACAGCCACATCATTAAAGACACAATAACCAGCACCACAATCAAATGTAGCATGATGACTACCACCTGCGGTGTTACATGCTAGCTTTGCGTCTAAGGCAAGTTTACTAGCTAAAACAGTTCCACCAGTTGCAACAAAAGATCTCCTCACAACGCTATCATTAATTGGAAAGCCAATTTTTCTCTGCAGTTTTATATCTAAAGTTTTATTTCGAATATGATTTATATATTCCAATGAATGTGATGTTTTCATTGTTTCTGTAGAGCATTCTTGGGGAATATAAAATTTTTTTACTACACCCTCTTTGATTAAATGATCAGCGAGAGCACCAAACTTTTGTATAGGAAATTTGTTGTCATCGTTAATTTTAGCTACGTAGTCAGGGTGATTAACAACAGGAAGTTCCATTGAAAATAATTTATCTTTCAACACACATAGCAATACCCATGCCACCACCAATACATAGAGTTGCCAAACCTTTTTTCACATCACGCTTAATCATTTCATGTATTAATGTAACTAGAATTCTAGTACCAGATGCTCCTATAGGGTGTCCTAAAGCAATAGCGCCACCGTTAACGTTAATTTTTTCCTCTGGTATCGAAAGTGTCTTTAACACAGCAATGCTTTGAGCAGCAAAAGCCTCATTTATTTCAAATAAATCTACATCTTTAATATTCCATCCTGCTATCTCTAAAGCTTTTTTTGATGATGGGATTGGTCCTGTTCCCATTAAAGCTGGATCAACTCCACAGCTAGCCCATGATTTAATAGATACTAATTTATTAATATTTCTTTTTTTTGCCTCATGTTCCGACATCAATGTTACAGCTGCAGCACCATCATTAATTCCAGAAGCATTACCTGCAGTTACAGTTCCATCTTTTTTAAAAACAGGCTTTAGTCTAGATAAAGCGTCAAGATTTATGCCCCCTCGAGGATGCTCATCTATATTGAAAACAATTTCAGCTTTTTTTGACTCAATTTTGTAATCGATGATTTCTTCTTTAAATTTATTTTGTTTTTGAGCTTTAAGTGCTTTTTCTTGAGATTTAAATGCAAATTTATCTTGTTCTTCCCTAGTTATTTGAAATTTTTCAGCAACATTTTCAGCTGTAATACCCATGTGATATCCATGAAACGCATCCCATAATCCATCTTTAATTAATGTATCAATAATCTCTGCATCACCTAATTTTTTTCCGTCTCTTAAATGAATTGCATGAGGTGCTAACGACATACTTTCTTGTCCACCAGCTAAAATAATTTTAGCTTGACCAGACCTTATGCTTTGGAAAGCTGATGCTATTGATCTTAGTCCTGATCCGCAGACTTGATTAACAATATAGGCTGGTTTATCTTTTGGAATTCCAGCATGTATTGCTGCTTGTCTAGCTGGATTTTGGCCGGTGCCCCCTGTTAAAACTTGGCCTAAAACAACTTCATCAATTTCATCTTTATTTAGTTTAGATTTTTTTAAAATCTCTGAAATTACCTTTGCGCCAAGTTCATATGCCTCAATATTTTTAAGTGATTTATTTAATGAACCCACGGCGGTTCTTTGAGCTTGCGTAAT
Organism: uncultured Pelagibacteraceae bacterium; assembly: GCA_902542165.1. Classification (GTDB taxonomy): domain Bacteria; phylum Pseudomonadota; class Alphaproteobacteria; order Pelagibacterales; family Pelagibacteraceae; genus Pelagilacustribacter. The sequence goes on along the minus strand of CACBTF010000001.1, from coordinate 67,390 downwards.
TACAATCTTATCCATAGGTGTTTTTTTATATAATAATTTAATTAATTTTAATTGTATTGAGATTTTTTAGATAATGCAATTATCACACTTAAAATAAAAAAAATAAATGTGGCATTTCCAGTAGTAAAAAAACTTCCAGTAGTCTTAAAAGGGAAAATTTCAACAATAAATAAAATAGCAAAAGGGGTAATTAAATGGTTATTAGAGAAATTAGATTTAAGAAAATATTTTTTAACGATTGAGACATAGATTACGTTAAAGAATACAAAAAGCCAAAGAGCCATACCCACTAGTCCAAGTTCAGATAATATCTCCAAATAGTAATTATGTGGATGGCTAGCACAAGCACTGACGGTTTTTACACAATTATAATGAAATGAATTTATACCACCACCAATAAAGACATTCTCTTCCCAAGATCTTAAACCTGAATAAAATTCTTTAATGTAAGTATTTGAAAACTCCGTAATATCATTACCAGATAGAAGATCTGGCAATGATATTATTATTCCAATTGATGTATTAAAAAAATGTAAAGTATAATTATTTACTTCATGATTAAATTGAAAAAAAATATAAAAAATTAAAATCAAAGATCCGATTAACAAAAATGAAAATTTTCTAAGTTTTTTTTCGAAAAAAAATATAAAAATCCAAAATAGTAAGAAAAGTACTATTGGCATTCTATTGGCAGCTAAAATCATTGAATAAAAAAACAAAATTATAAGAATTGAAAATAGTCCAATTTTTATTTTAAAAGATAAATTCGGAAAATAAACGATTATTAAAAAAAATGAAAAAATTGAAAACCGTTGAAGATATGAACCAGCTATTTGTTCATCTCCAAAAGGACCAGTAAGTCTGAAAGTTTCGTTGGCATATCCAAATATGTCTTTGCCAAAAATGAGTTGATATATTAAATCTAATGATACAAATATTGAACAAGCAGTTGTAGAAATAAAAAAATTTTTAAAATTAAAAATTTTATTTTCAATTAAAAATCTTAATACGAAGTAAAAAACTAAAAACCTTAAAAAAGATAAAGTTTTATTTAAAGTAAATGTTTCTAAAGAATTATTGGTATCATTTTTATATTCAATAGTGTTAATAACAGAAGTCAAAAATGCAAAAATAAAAATAGCAATTAAAAATTTATCAAATAATAATAATTTTGTTTGAAATATTTCTTTACCGTAGAATATAAACGAGAAAATAATTATAAATGTCAAATTTAAATTTATAATTAAATTTCCCGCAATGAAGCTTATTGGCAACAAACATATTAAAAAATTTACAAAATTCTTGATATAAGACTCATTTATTTTTAATGAAAGCATAATATTTTTATTTAATTATAATATTAATATGTTATCTATTTTTATTAAACAATAATATCGCGCCTGTAGCTCAACTGGATAGAGCGCTTGGCTACGGACCAGGAGGTTCTGGGTTCAAATCCTAGCAGGCGCACCAATTTTATTGATTTATTGAGTTAAACCATTAAATTCACAATATGAAATTTTTTGATAATTTACCATTGCAAAAATCTGTAATAGTTTTTTTCATAATCGTTATAGCTATTTTATTAGGATTTACCGTAATTTTATAAATAATTAAAAAATAAAAGAATTAATCCTAAAATAACTCTATAATACACGAAAGCGTTCATACTAAATTTTCTCAAGTAGGATAAAAAATATTTTATTGTTATTAGTGAGCAAAGAAATGATAGAAAAATTGCAATTAAATTGAATTTTGTAAAAATTACATCATTGGAAAAAATTAAGTTTTTAAAACCAAAAATCGAAACAGCACCCAAAATTGGAATTGATAGTAAAAAAGATAATTTAGCAGAGTCAACTCTATTAAAATTAAGAAGTCTAGCAGCTGTAATAGCTATCCCAGATCTGCTTACTCCTGGTATTAATGATAAAATTTGAAATATTCCAATAAATATTGCAGATTTAATAGTAAAATTCTTATCAATATTTTTTTCTATTTCAAACTTATCACTTATGTACAATAAAATACCAAATATGATAGTGGACCAAGCTATTATTTCTAAATTTCTGATATGATTGATGAAACCTGATTGTGCTAAATAAAAACCCACAATCATTACCGGTAGTGATGAAATAAATATTTTTGTTAGTAGAACTTTATTTTCAAGAAAATTGAAAATGTCTTTGTAAAAGTATACTAATACAGCAATAAATGACCCGATGTGACAACTCACATCCACTGAAAGACTTTTATTTTCAAACTTTAAGTATTCAGATATCAAAATTAAATGTGAAGATGAGCTCACAGGCAAAAACTCTGTAATACCTTGAACTATAGATAATATGAATATTTCGATCACGATTTTAAGTTAAAATTAAAGGTTGTTTTTTTATTGGCAATTATAAGTGCATATCAGGTATGCAAAAAATGACACCAAATTTAAAAGGTTTTTAATATATAGGTAACTAATATTGACCTTTAAAAGCTGTTAATCAGTTAATACTTAACTTAATTAACACTGTTATGACTAAAAAGATGCTTAAGTTTGTAGATGTAAAACAAGAGACACCTGAAAAAAGAAATACAAATAAAAGAAAAGGTGATTTTAATGAAATCTATAAAGAATTTATTACCAATAAAGCTACTGAACAATCCAGTAGATGTTCCCAGTGTGGAGTACCTTTTTGTCAAATTCATTGCCCGCTAGGGAATAATATTCCAGATTGGCTTAAATTAACTGCGGAGGGCCGTCTTAAAGAAGCTTACGAAGTATCTCAAAGCACAAACAATATGCCAGAGGTGTGTGGAAGAATTTGTCCACAAGATAGGCTTTGCGAAGGGAATTGTGTAATAGAACAATCTGGTCATGGAACTGTAACAATTGGATCTATAGAAAAATATATAACCGACACGGCCTGGGATAAAGGATGGGTCAAACCTTTTAAAGTCAAAAGAGAATTAAAACAATCTGTTGGAATTATCGGAGCTGGACCTGCTGGAATGGCTTGTGCCGAAGAACTCCGAAAATCAGGTTATCAAGTTACCATTTATGATAGATACGATAGACCAGGTGGACTCCTAATTTATGGCATTCCAAATTTCAAATTGGAAAAATTTGTTGTCGAAAGAAGAACAAAACTGCTTAAAGACTCTGGAATTAAATTTGTTCAAAACTTTGAAGTTGGAAAAGACAAAACTTTGTATGAACTAAAAGAAAAACATGATGCAATACTGATTTCTACAGGAGTTTATAAAGCTAGAGAAATAAATATACCTGGTCACAACCTTCAAAATATTTTCCCTGCAATGGATTTTTTAACTGCATCTAACAGAAAAGGTTTAGGTGACAAAGTTAAATTATTTGACGACGGTACATTAAATGCTGAAGGAAAAAATGTTGTTGTCATTGGTGGAGGCGACACAGCAATGGACTGTGTAAGAACATCAGTAAGACAAAAAGCAAAATCAGTTAAATGCTTATATAGGCGCGATCGAGAAAATATGCCAGGATCTGCAAGAGAAGTAGGAAATGCGATTGAAGAAGGGGTAGAATTTGTTTGGTTAACAAGTCCAAAAAGTTTCATCGGAACAAAGAAAGTCGAAGCAGTGGAAGTTAATAAAATGAAGTTAGGTGAACCTGACTCATCAGGGAGGAGAAGACCAGAAATTGAAAAGGGGTCTGAATATAATATCCAGGCAGATCTTGTAATCAAATCTTTAGGATTTGATCCTGAAAACCTACCAAAGTTATTTAACGCTAAAGAATTAGTTGTTTCACAATGGGGGACTTTAAAAATTGATTTGAAATCAATGCAAACTAATTTAGACGGAGTATTTGCAGCAGGAGATATTGTTAGAGGAGCATCACTAGTAGTTTGGGCAATCAGAGACGGTAGAGATGCAGCTGTTCAAATTGAAAAATATTTACAATTGAAAGCAAATAAAAACAAATCAGTAGTAGCAGCATAATTTTAATGAAAAATTATAAAGAAAATAGAAAAATTTTAGAAAAAAGTTTTAATTACTCTTCAGAGATGGAACACGATGCATGCGGTGTGGGCTTAATTGCATCTACAAATGGAAAAAAATCTAGAAAAATAGTTGAGTACGGTATCGAAGCGTTAAAAGCTATATGGCACAGAGGCGCTGTGGATGCGGATGGAAAATCCGGTGATGGAGCAGGAATTCAAATCGAAATTGCTCCCGATTTCTTTAAAGAAAAAATTTCGTCAACTGGACATACTCTTGATGAAAACAAAAGAATTTGTGTTGGAATGGTTTTTCTTCCAAGAACAGATTATTCTGAACAAGAAAAGTGTAGAGAAATAATTGAGTCTGCTTTATTAGCAGAAAATTATTATATCTATGGCTGGAGACAAGTTCCAATCAATCCTAGCGTTTTAGGCAAAACAGCTGAGCAAAATCGCCCAGAAATTGCTCAAGTAATGTTTAAAAAAAATGAGACACTGCGAACCAATGATCTCGAGAGAGATTTATTCGAAACAAGAAAAAAAATTGAAAAAGACGCACGAGATAAACAAATAAAAGATTTTTACATCTGTTCTTTCAGTTCAAGATCTATTGTTTATAAAGGTATGTTTTTAGCTGAAATGTTATCGGAGTTCTATCCAGATCTTAATGATGAAAAATTGACCTCAAGATTTGCAATTTTTCACCAAAGATATTCAACAAATACTTTTCCTAGTTGGGATTTAGCACAACCTTTTAGAACATTAGCACACAATGGTGAGATTAATACAGTAAAAGGAAATATTAACTGGATGAAAATTCATGAACAAGACATGTCTAGCCCACTTTTTAAAAATGTTAAAAATTTAAAGCCAGTTATAAGAAGCTCCTCTGACTCGGGCGCGCTTGATAATGTTTTTGAACTTTTAACTCATTCAGGGAAATTAGCCCCATTAATTAAATTGATGATGATTCCAGACTCCTGGTCAAAGAGAAGCAAAACAGTTCCAAAAAATCACCAAGACTTATTTAATTTTCTAAATAGTACGATAGAACCATGGGATGGCCCAGCTGCAATTTGTGCAACTGATGCTAAGTGGGTATTGGCTTCATCTGATAGAAATGGATTAAGGCCTCTTAGATATTCAATTACCTCTGATGATTTATTTTTTGTAGGATCAGAAACTGGAATGATAAAAATTCCAGAGGAAAATATCATTGAGAAAGGAAAACTTGGTCCCGGTCAAATAATCGCAATCGATTTAAAAAAAGGAAAATTATTTAAAGATAAAGAAATAAAAGATCTTTTAGCTAAAGATTATAAAAAATATAGTAAACAAATTATTGATTTAGAAAAAAAAATTTCATCTGAAGATGAAAAGCCAAACTTTTTAAGTGAGGACTTAAGAAAAAGACAGTACTTGTCAGGACTAAGCATAGAGGATTTGGAGCTGATACTCCATCCTATGGCCGAGGAGGGTAAAGAAGCATCAGGCTCAATGGGTGACGACACACCAGTAGCAGTTTTATCAAGTCATTTTAGACCCGTCTCACATTATTTTAGACAAAATTTCAGTCAAGTGACCAATCCACCAATAGATTCTCTCAGAGAAAATAAAGTGATGAGTTTAAAAACAAGATTTGGAAATCTAGGCAATATTTTAGATTTTGATAATTTAACCGAAGAAAATATTTACGTTTTAGACAGCCCAATACTAACTAACTCACAACTAAAGAAATTTAAAAAATTTTTTTCAAAAAAAGTAAAAGTAATTGACTGCACTTTTGACATTGATGGATCTCTCAAAGATAGAATAGAATTAATTAGAGAAGAAGCAGAAACAGCTGTTAGAGAAGGAAGTACTTGTTTAGTATTATCTGATAAAAATATTACAGCTCAAAAAGCTAGTATTCCAAGTATATTAACTGTAGGAGCGGTTCACTCTCACCTAGTAAAACATGGTTTACGAGGTTACTGTTCTTTGAATGTTGAATGTTCTGATGCAATGGACACACATTCCTTTGCAATTTTAATAGGAGTTGGCGCTACAACAGTAAATCCATATTTAGCAATAGATAGCATCCACCAAAGATTTGAAAAAAAACTATTTGGTAAATCGGATTTTCAAACATGTGTTAGTAAATATAAAAAATCGATTGATGCCGGACTTTTAAAAATTATGTCAAAGATGGGAATATCAGTAATAAGTTCATACAGAGGTGGATGTAATTTTGAAGCAGTAGGTTTAAGTAGAGCAATTGTTTCAGATTACTTTCCTGGTATGTCTTCAAGAATTTCAGGAATAGGTATAATCGGAATTGAGAAAAAGATTAAAGAACTTCATGAAAAATTTAATGCAAAAAATGTATATACTTTACCTATAGGCGGTTTATATAGATATAGAAAAAGTGGAGAAGATCATCAATATCAAGGAAAACTAATTCATTTATTACAAACTGCTGTTGGTAGCGGTTCATACGAATTATATAAAAAGTATTCAACTGGAATTCATAATTTGCCTCCAATTAATATAAGAGACTTATTAGAATTTAAAAATCAGAGAAAACCAATCAGTATTAATGAGGTAGAGCCAATCGAGGAGATTTTGAAAAGATTTGGTAGTGGAAGCATGTCTCATGGAGCATTATCAAAAGAGGCTCACGAAACTTTAGCTGTAGGAATGAACAGAATTAAAGGCGCCTCTTGTAGTGGAGAAGGCGGTGAGGACGCTAAAAGGTTTAATACACTTCCTAACGGAGATAGCGCTAACTCAAGGGTAAAACAAATTGCCTCTGCAAGATTTGGAGTAACCGTAGATTATTTAAATAATGCTAATGAAATAGAGATAAAAATTGCTCAAGGAGCTAAACCGGGTGAAGGAGGACAGCTGCCAGGTTTTAAAGTAACAGAAGAAATAGCAAAGTTAAGACACTCAACACCGGGTGTTACTTTGATATCACCGCCACCGCATCATGATATTTATTCAATAGAGGATTTAGCACAACTTATTTATGATTTAAAACAGATCAATCCAGGAGCTAGAGTTGGAGTAAAATTAGTTGCATCAACTGGTATCGGAACAATAGCAGCAGGAGTCGCGAAAGCTAAAGCAGATATTATTTTAATTTCAGGTCACTCAGGAGGAACTGGAGCAAGTCCTCAAACTAGTATTAAATACGCAGGGATTCCTTGGGAGATGGGTTTAACAGAGGCTAATCAAATCCTTACTCTTAACAATTTAAGACATAATGTAACTTTAAGAACAGACGGAGGATTAAAAACTGGCCGAGATATTGTAATGGCTGCAATGATGGGTGCAGAAGAATATGGAATGGGAACATCATCTTTAGTTGCTATGGGATGCATAATGGTACGACAATGTCATTCAAATACATGTCCAGTTGGAGTTTGTAGTCAAGATGAAGCTTTAAGGGAAAAATTTACTGGCACTCCAGAAAAAGTTGTAAATTTATTTAAATTTGCAGCAACTGAAGTAAGAGAAATTCTTGCCTCTCTTGGATTTAAGTCAATTAATGAAATAATCGGAAGAACAGATTTATTAACACAGATTAATAAAGGAGCATCTAACTTAGACGATTTAGATTTAAATCCACTATTAGTTCAAGCAGATCCAGGAGAAAATTTAAGATATTGTAAAGACAAACATATAAATGAAGTACCAGATACTCTTGATGAGAAGATTTGGTCTGAGATAAAAGATAAGATTAAAACAGACTCAGAAAATAAATTTAATTACGAGATAGAAAACACTTCAAGATCAGTAGGAACAAGATTGTCTCATCATATTTATAAAAAATTTGGTAACAATAAATTAGAGGAAAATACTGTTAATATCAAATTAGAGGGTTCTGCGGGACAATCTCTTGGCGCTTTCTTAACTAAAGGAATTAAACTTATTGTCGAAGGAGACTGCAATGATTATGTTGGTAAAGGATTATCTGGTGGGACTATCGTTGTTTATCCATCTCCAAAAAGTTCATTAGTTTCAAATGAAAATACAATAATAGGAAACACCGTTCTATATGGAGCAACTTCAGGAAAACTATTTGCATCTGGCCAAGCGGGAGAAAGATTCGCAGTTAGAAACTCTGGAAGCTTTTCAATCGTCGAAGGATGTGGAGCCCATGGATGTGAGTATATGACAGGCGGAACAGCTATAATACTAGGAGAAGTTGGTGACAATTTTGGAGCAGGAATGACGGGTGGAATGGCATTTGTTTATGATAATAATAATACATTTGAAAATTTTGTTAATCCAACCTCAATAGTTTGGCAAGAAGTTGAAACAGATTATTGGAAGAACTTTTTGAAAGAAAGTTTAAATATTTTTGTTAAAGAAACAAATTCAAAAATTGCTCAGAAAATATTAAATGACTTTGATAACGAACTTAAGCAATTTAAACAAATTTGCCCGATAGAAATGCTTGATAAATTAGACAATCCTATTAGTTTAAGACCACATACCAAGAAAGCAAGTTAATGAGCAAATCTAAGATCTTTTGCTTTGGTTTTGGCCAAGTCGCAGAAAGTTTCATTAATAAGTTAATTAATGAAAAAAAGGACTTTGATTTAAGTGTTACCTCTAGACAGGAAACTCATCAGATAGAGTTTAATCATATTAAAATAAATTCATATCAATTTACTGACGACAAGTATGATAACTCTATTAAAAAAAAAATAGAGGAAGCAGATTATATTTTAGTTTCTATTCCACCTATTAATGGCAAAGATATTGTAGCAAATTACCTTGATACAAATCTAAAAGAAATCATAAATTGTAAATGGATTACATATTTATCAGCTACTAGTGTTTATGGAGATCATAAAGGTGATTGGGTTAACGAAGATAGCGCTACTCAACCTACGTCAGAAAATGGGCTAAATAGATTGGAAGCAGAAAAAAACTGGAAAAGTTTATCGAATAAAAAGAATTATCCTATACAAATTTTTAGATTAGCCGGCATATATTCAAATGAGTTTAATATTTTGAAAAGGTTAAAAACTGGTAAAGTTCAAATTGTAGATAAAAAAAATCACTTTTTTTCAAGAATTCATGTTGATGATATAGCTAACGTTTTATTTAAGTCTCTTGATAATTTTAAAAATAATGAAATTTATAATATTTGTGATGATAAACCTGCCTCACAAATTGAGGTAGCAGCCTACGGAGCAAAATTACTAAAACTAGAGAAACCTAATTCAGTAAAACTTGAGGAACTTGAAAGCGAAATGTTACAAAACTTTTATAAAGACTCAAAAAAAGTAGATAATAAAAAAATGAAAGCTTTTTTTAAATATGATTTAAAATATCCTACTTATGAGGAAGGGTTAAATTATATTTTTAATAATAGCTTGTAATTCTTTAATTATTTTCCTTAAGGGCCTTTGACTAGATAAACTGTGATCGCCATTTTTTATTATTACAACTTTCTTTTTAGCTTTACTGAAAACTTTTAATACTAATCTAGAGAAACCAACTGGGACAACTTCATCTTTTTGACCATGAAACATCGTTACATCTATTTTAGAGTCTACTTTTCTATTTAAAACTCTGTTTTTTCTTCCATCTTTAATAAGCTGCAAAGTAATTGGATATTCATAACCTCCATTTTTGATTAAAATTTTTCCTGTTTTAAGCAATTCCCTCTTTTTTTTTTTAGGAAATTTATTCCACATAAGTCTTGTTAAAAATTCTGGAGCCGAGCCAATTCCTATAAAGCCTTTTATGAGAGATTTAAAATATCTAAATTGATTGAGGGCTATCCAAGCACCCATACTTGATCCTACTAAAATAAAGTTATTTTTTTTTACAATTTTTTTAATTACTCTTTTGGTATCATTGGACCAAATACTTATATTTCCTTTAGTAAAATTTCCTGAAGATTTTCCATGTCCAGAGTATTCTAAACTTAAAAAACCAAGTTTTTTCTTCTTAGCAAATTTTAAAAGGTATTGAGGTTTTTTTCCTTCAATATCGGACATGAAACCAGGTAAAAAAACAATATAAAGTTTTTTTTTAAAGTAATTATCAATAAATCTAAGTTTTTTTGTCTTTGATAATTTTAAATATTTGAATTTTTTCATATAAGATTGTTTTAGTTGTATTATATAACAAATAACATGAGTACTAAATTAAATGTTCTCCAGGTTATTCCTAAGCTTGGTTATGGCGGAGCAGAAACTGGTTGTTATGATATTGCTCATTTCCTTCCAGAGAATGAATGTGGGTCTTTCGTGGCCACCTCAGGTGGTGAATTATTAAAATTTGTAAAAAAAGATAAAGTTAAAATATTAAGATTACCCGTTCATTCTAAAAATCCACTTTTAATGATTTTTAATACTTTAGCATTAAGTTTATATATTATTTTTTTTAAAATTAATATTGTACATGCAAGGAGCAGGGCACCAGCTTGGTCGTGCTATTTTGCATCACTTTTAACAAGAAGAGTTTTTGTAACAACATTTCATGGAACTTATAACTTTAAAAGCAGTATTAAAAAATTTTATAATAGTATAATGCTTAGAGCAAAATTAACTATTGCTGGATCAAATTTTATTTTCGGTCACATTAATGAAAATTATTCTGAATATTTAAGTAAAGAAAAAAAACTTAGAGTAATTTTCAGAGGTATTAACATTGATTATTTTAATCCTAAAAATATATCAATTCTTAAACAAGAAAAACTTAAACAAGAATGGGGTCTTGTTTCAAATAAATTTACTATTCTTTTACCAGGAAGGTTAACTTATTGGAAAGGACAGGAAAAATTTATAGAGTCTCTAAATATACTTATTGAAGATTACAATATAACAAATTTTCAAGCTATAATACTTGGTTCAGATCAAGGCAGAAAGGTTTATTTTAAAAAATTAAATAACCTTGTTCAGAGATATAGTTTGAACAAAAAAATAAAATTTATTCAGCATTGCAAAGAGATGCCATTGGCATATTCATTAGCTGATGTCGTTGTATCTGCGTCGATAGAACCAGAGGCATTTGGTAGGGTTTCCGTTGAAGCCCAATCCATGGGAAAACCAATCATTGCAAGTAATATTGGAGGATCTAAAGAAACAGTAGTTAATAAAAAGACTGGCTTTTTGTATAAGCATGATGATCCAAGAGAACTTGCCAAAAGCTTAAATACTGTTATTCAATTATCACCAGATGAATTAAAATCTATTGGAAATGAGGGTAGAAAAAATATAACTAAAAAATTTGATGTTGAAATAATGTGCCAAACTAATTTAAAAGAATATAAAAGATTAATTAAAAATTAATGCCCCAAATTCAATTATTAGATGGAAAAAAGATAGATTTTGAAAAATCAATCACTGGTTTTGATCTAACAAAAAAAATTAGCAAGTCATTAGAAAAAGTTGCTTTAATAATGGAGGTCAACGGTGATTTAAAAGATTTAAGTTATCAAATTACTCGAGATGCTAAAGTAAGAATCATAACACCAAAAGATAAAGAAGGTTTAGAAGTTATAAGACATGATGCTGCTCATATAATGGCAATGGCTGTCCAAGAATTATTTCCAGGCACACAAGTTACTATTGGACCTGTTATTGAAAATGGTTTTTATTACGACTTTGCCAGAAAAGAACCTTTCACTGAAGAGGATTTGAAAAAAATTGAAAAAAAAATGTCTGAAATAATTGACAGGGATGTGAAAACAAGAAGAGAAGTTTGGAAAAGAAATGACGCTATAAAACATTTTAAAAAAATTGGAGAAAACTACAAAGCAGAAATTATAGAGAGCATACCTCAAAATGAGGAATTATCTGTCTACCATCATGGAGATACTTGGCACGATTTGTGTAGAGGTCCACATTTAGCTTCATCAGGTAAAATTGGAAAAGCTTTCAAGTTAACGAAAGTTTCTGGAGCTTATTGGAGGGGTGACTCGAATAATGAAATGCTTCAAAGAATTTATGGAACTTGTTGGAGCTCTAAAAAAGAACTTGATGAATATTTACACCGTTTAGAAGAAGCTGAAAAGAGAGATCACAGAAAACTTGGAAAAGAAATGGATCTTTTTCATTTTAGAGAAGAAAGCCCTGGAGCTGTTTTTTGGCATGAGAAAGGCTGGTTGCTATTTCAAAGATTAGTCGAGTATATGCGAGCAAAACAAAGACTTGCTGGATACAAGGAAATTAATACACCTGAACTTTTAGATAAATCTCTTTGGGAAAAATCTGGACATTGGGATAAATTTGGAGAACACATGTTTACTTCTGAAACGCCTGATGAAAAAACATTTGCTGTTAAACCAATGAATTGTCCTGGCTGTGTTCAGATATTTAACCAAGGTTTAAAAAGTTATAGAGACTTACCTCTTAAGTTGTCTGAGTTTGGTAAAGTTCATAGATACGAACCTTCTGGAGCATTACACGGTTTGTTAAGAGTGAGAGCATTTACACAAGATGATGCACATATTTTTTGTACAGAAGACCAGATAACTCAGGAGTCATTATCTGTTACAAATTTAATTTTAGAAATTTATAAAGATTTAGGATTTGAAAATGTAATTTTAAAGTATTCTGATAGGCCCGAAAAAAGAGTTGGTGATGATAGTGTGTGGGACAAATCCGAAGCGGCACTTTTATCCGCGATTAAGCAATCTAAACTTGAATATACAATCAATAAAGGAGAAGGAGCTTTTTATGGACCTAAAATTGAATTTGTTTTAAGAGATGCGATTGGGAGAGATTGGCAATGTGGAACTCTTCAAGTAGATTTAAATTTACCAAATAGATTAGGTGCCTCTTATGTAGCAAAAGATGGTAATAAAAAAGTTCCAGTAATGTTACATCGAGCACTATTCGGTTCTTTAGAAAGATTTATAGGAATCTTAATTGAAAATTATGCTGGCAAATTACCTTTTTGGCTATCCCCGGCACAAGCTGTTGTGTGTCCTATAGCTGAAGAGAACAATGAATATGTAAAAAAGTTATTTGAAGATTTGTTTAAAGAAGGTATAAAATGTGAAATGGATTTAAGAAATGAAAAAATAAATTATAAAGTAAGAGAACATTCTTTGGCAAAGATACCATTTATTATAGTTTGCGGAAAAAAAGAAGTTGCGGATAATACAGTGACAGTTAGAAAATTAGGTTCAGACAAACAAGAAATTATGAAAAGAGATGAATTAATAAAGAATATGCTTTCCTCAAATAAGTTGCCTCTTAATTAAGTGTCAAACTTTAAACCTAATTATTTTCAAAGAAGAAGCAAACCTCAAGGCCCTAAGGCCAATGAGAGAATAAGAGCCTTAGATGTTCAGGTTATAGGAAGTGATGGAGGTAATCTCGGCGCAATGCCTCTCAATAAAGCTATTGAATTAGCAAAGCAAGAAGGATTGGACTTAATCGAAATTTCACCTAATGCAAACCCACCTGTATGTAAAATTATGGATATGGGCAAGTATAAATATGATTTACAAAAGAAGGCTAATCAAGCCAAGAAAAAACAAAAAACTGTTTCACTTAAAGAAATAAAATTAAGACCTGGAACAGAGACCCATGACTATAATTTTAAAATTAAGAATGCTAAAAAATTTATTTTAAAAGGCAATAAAGTAAAATTTACAGTGAAATTTAAGGGAAGAGAGATGCAACATACAGATCTTGGCAAAGATTTGATGAATAAGATCATTGAGGAAACTAAAGATGTAGCCAAAGTTGAAAGCAAGCCAAAATTTGAAGGCAGACAGATGGTAATGATAATTCAACCTCTGTAATTCACCAATAATAGCATCTTGTAAAGATTTATTATTGCCTATATAAAACCAAATATTTTATGCCAAAACTTAAAACAAAAAGCTCTGCAAAAAAAAGATTTAGATTTACTGCTTCAGGAAAAATAAAAATGCCTCAAGCTGGTAAAAGACACGGTATGATAAAACGAACAAATTCTCAGATTAGAAAACAAAGAGGCACTACAATTATGACAAAACAAGACACGAAGATTGTTAAATCGTATATGCCGTATAACTTAAGAGGATAATATGGCTAGAACAAAACGTGGAGTAATTAGTAGAGCGAAACATAATAAAGTTTTAAAATCAGTAAAAGGCCAAAGAGGCAGAAGGAAAAATACAATCAGAATTGCTCGTCAAGCGATGGAAAAAGCGATGCAATACGCTTACCGAGATAGAAAAGCAAAAAAAAGAGAATTCAGATCTTTATGGATTCAAAGAATTAATGCTGGTGTAAGAGCGGAAGGTCTTACTTATGCGAAGTTTATAAATGGTTTGGCTAAATCAAAAATTAAGTTAGATAGAAAAGTTCTAGCAGAGCTTGCTTATAATAATCCCGAAGTTTTTAGAATAGTAGTAAAAAAAGTTCAATCCTCCCTAGCTTAAAAGGGTCTTTGATTTAATCTCAACTTAATATAAAAAATCAATTACCCAATGAGTGATTTAGATAAAATAACTTCAGTATTTAATGCAAAGATTGACTCTGTTAAAACAAAAGAAGATCTTCAAAATATAAAGACAGAATTTTTCGGAAAAAACGGTCAAATCACCCAACAGTTCAAATCTCTAGGATCTTTAGAGCCTGAGAAAAGAAAAGAGTTTGCATCAAATTTAAATAAGATAAAAGATGATCTTACGTTCCAATTAGAGCAAAAAAATATTGAGATCGAAACTAGTGAAATAAACGATAAACTTAAAAATGAAAAAGTTGATGTAACTCTTCCAATTAGACCTGATCGAAATGGAAAAATTCACCCTGTGTCTCAAGTAATAGATGAAATATCATCTATCTTTTCAGAAATAGGATTTTCAGTTGCTGAAGGACCCGACGTTGAGTCAGAATATAATAATTTTACAGCCTTGAATACACCAGAGGAACATCCTGCTAGAGATATGCACGACACTTTTTATTTGGAAGAAGATAAAAAATTGTTATTAAGAACACATACGTCACCGGTTCAAATTAGAACTATGTTATCAAGTAAACCACCATTTAAAATTATTGTACCAGGAAGAACCTACAGATGTGATAGTGATCAGACACATGCTCCAATGTTTCATCAGCTTGAAGGCTTACATATAGATAAAGGCATCACAATGGGACACCTTAAAGGTTGCCTAGATTATTTTATAAAAGAGTTTTTTGAAGTTAAAAATGTAAAAATGAGATTTAGACCAAGTCATTTTCCTTTTACCGAACCATCAGCGGAAGTTGATATAGGATACAAAATTGAAAAAGGAAAAATGGTTATTGGCGAAGGAGATAAATGGTTAGAAATTTTAGGATGTGGAATGGTTCACCCTAACGTTTTAAAAAATGTAAAAATAGATACAAAAAAATATCAAGGATTTGCTTTCGGAATGGGAATTGACCGTCTAGCAATGTTAAAATATGGAATTAATGATCTAAGATCTTTCTTTGAAGCTGATTATAGATGGCTAAGTCATTTTGGATTTGACCCATTGGATGTTCCAACAAACTACAGAGGGCTTAGCAAATGATTATTACAATCCCTTGGTTAAAAGAGCATCTTAAAACATCTGCTAACGAAAGGGATATTATTGATCGTCTAACAAATATTGGACTTGAAGTCGAGAGTGTAAAAGAAAACTCTGGAGAGATGAGCAAGTTTAAAATTGCGAAAGTTTTAAAAGCAGAAAAACATCCTAATGCTGATAAGTTAAAAGTTTGTGACGTTACTATCGGCGGGGAAGAGATTTTTAAAGTTGTATGTGGAGCTCCAAATGCCAGAGAAGGTCTAATCACGATCTATGCACCTCCTGGGGCTATAATACCTAAAACTAATTTTGAATTAAAGGTAGCTAAAATAAGAGGGGTTGAATCGAAAGGGATGCTTTGCTCGGAAAGTGAACTTAATTTATCTGAGGAAAGTGAAGGGATTATCGAACTTAAAAATAAAGAGAAAGAGATAGGAAAAAGCTATTTTAAAAGTAGCTCACAAAAAGCTATCGATATTTCTATAACCCCTAATCGTGCTGATTGTTTAGGTGTTAGAGGGATTGCAAGAGATCTTTCATCTGCAGGAGTTGGAAAATTAATACCTATCAATAGAAAGAAAATTAAACAGAATACAAAACACCAAATTAAAACATCAATTACAAAAGAAAAGAATCAAGGATGCGATATCTTTGGAAGCTGTTACATAAAAAACATTACTAATAAAGAGAGCCCTGAATGGCTTAAAAATAAATTAATCGCACTAGGTCTAAAACCTATCTCTGCTGTAGTTGATATAACAAATTATGTGATGTTTGACCTTAATAGACCATTGCATGCTTATGATGCAGATAAAATTAACAAAGAAATTATAGTTAGAAATGCCAAAGAAGGTGAGATGCTCGAGGCATTAGATAATAAAAAATATAAATTAAAAAAAGACATGTGTGTCATCACTGATAAATCTGGCGTTCTAGGGTTAGGAGGAATTATTGGAGGAACATCTACCTCTACCGAATTAGATACGAAAAATATACTTTTAGAAGCTGCTTATTTCAGCTCATCTTCAATAAGAAAAACAGCTAGGGTGCTTAATATAAATACAGATGCTAAGTACAGATTTGAAAGAGGAATTGATCCCAATTCTATTCAAGAGGGATTGGAGCTTGCAACTGAACTAATTTTAAAAATTTGTGGAGGAGAGGCTAGTAAGTTTCAAATTACTGGAAAGATGAACCAAAAAAATAAGATAATTAACTTTCAAGTAGAAAAATTTGAAAAACTAATTGGCATTTCAATCACCGCTAATGAAATTGATAAAATTCTATCCTCTTTAGGTTTTAAATGTAAAAAAAATAAAAAAGCTTTTAAAGTAGAAGTACCAAGCTGGAGGCCAGATGTGAGTTTGGATGAGGATTTGATTGAGGAGCTCATTCGGATCAAAGGTTTCAACAATATAAAATTAATCGAACCAAGAAAAAACAGAACACAAGATACTCTCAACTTTAAGCAAAAACTTTTCCATTTGTCACAGAGATCCTTGGCATCAAAAGGTTATATGGAAATAGTTACGTGGTCTTTCACAGACTCAAAGATTGATAAACAGTTTTCTAAAGGTGAAAAAGAAATTCCAATATACAATCCAATTTCGTCTGATCTTGATGTTCTAAGACGTTCAATTTTTTCTAATTTAGCTATTTACCTTAAAAAAAATCAAGATAGAGGATACGAAGACTTATCTTTATTTGAAATTGGCCCAACATTCTTTGGAAAAAATCCAGGTGAACAACAGATTGTTGTTGGTGGTTTAAAATCTGGGAAAATAAATAGAAAAAGCTGGCTAGACAAGGAAAGAAACTTAGATGTCTTTGATATTAAAAGTGATGCTATAAAAACTTTGATCGAACTTGGAATAGAAGAAAAAAATCTTTTTGTAAGTGATAATACAAAGTACAGTTATCATCCAGGTAGATCAGGATCGATAACATTAAAATCGGAAAAAGGACCTCACCTTGCTTATTTTGGAGAAATACATCCTGCAATTATTAAGGACTTAGATTGTAAAGATAAAAATATCTTTGGATTTGAAATATTTTTAAAAAATATCCCTGAACCAAACAAAAAATTGAGACAAAGCAAAAAAAGCTTTCAAGCCTCAGATTATCAAAAATCAGAAAGAGATTTTGCTTTCGTGATAGATAAAATTTTTAAAATTGGCGCTCTAGAGAAAATTATTAGAGAAGTAGATGAGAATTTAATTCAAAGTGTGTCAACTTTTGATGTATATGAGGGAGAAAATATTCCAAAAGATAAAAAGTCAGTTGCAATTAATGTTACTTTGCAGGCTATCGATAAAACTTTATCGGAGAATGATTTAGAAGATATTAGTAAAAAAATTATCGATGCAGTAAGTAAAAAAACTGGCGCCACAATCAGGTCCTAATGTCAGACATAAAAAGAATACGTAATTTTTCTATAATTGCGCATATTGATCATGGTAAATCAACTATAGCAGATCGGATTATACATAAATGTGGTGGTCTTACTGATCGTGAAATGAAACAACAAGTCCTCGACTCAATGGATATTGAGAGAGAGAGAGGAATTACGATTAAAGCGCAAACTGTAAAACTCAACTATAAAGCAAAAGATGGTAAAGATTATATATTGAATATTATCGATACACCTGGTCATGTAGATTTTGGCTATGAAGTAAGTAGATCTTTATCTGCATGTGAAGGGTCTCTTTTAATTGTTGATAGCACTCAAGGAGTAGAGGCACAAACTTTAGCAAATGTTTATCAAGCTTTAGAAATTAATCATGAGGTAATACCGATTTTAAATAAAATAGATTTACCTGCTTCAGATATCGAAAAAACAAAAACTGAAATTGAGGACGTTGTTGGAATTGAGACAACGAATGCTATTTCTTGTTCTGGAAAAACTGGAGAAGGAATAGATGAAATACTAGAAGCAATTATTAAAAAATTACCTGCTCCAAGCGGGGTTATTGAAGAAAAATTAAAATGTTTATTAGTGGATAGTTGGTATGACAGCTATCTCGGTGTCGTAATTCTGGTCAGAGTCATCAATGGGAAATTAAAAAAAGATATAAAAGTAAAATTAATGTCTAATGATCAAGAATATGTAGTTGAAAAAGTTGGAGTATTTACTCCTAAACCAAACGATATAGAAGAATTAAGTTCTGGCGAGATTGGATTCATTATTACAGGAATTAAATCTCTATCTGAGACAAAAGTTGGAGACACTATTTGTGATGCTAGCGCTCCTATAGATAAACCACTTCCAGGCTTTAAACCAAGTAAACCCGTTGTATTTTGCGGACTCTTCCCAGTCGATAGTTCTGAATATCAAAAACTGAAAGACGGTTTGGCAAAATTAAAATTAAATGATGCAAGTTTCTCTTATGAGCCTGAGTCTTCCAGCGCTTTAGGATTAGGTTTTAGGTGTGGATTTTTAGGGTTGCTACATCTTGAAATTATTACAGAAAGACTTGAGAGGGAGTTTGATGTTAATCTTATAACAACAACTCCAGGAGTAATATATAAAGTTCACAAAACTAAAGGCGAAGTTTTAGATTTACAAAATCCATCAAACATGCCTGACCCATCTCAAATTGAAAAAATAGAGGAACCCTGGATTAAGTCTACAATTATTACTCCAGACGAATATTTGGGATCAATTATAAAAATTTGTCAGGACAAAAGAGGAATTCAAACAAATTTAAGCTACTCCGGAAAAAGAGCAGTTTTATCTTATGACTTGCCACTTAATGAGGTGGTATTTGATTTTAATGATAAGTTAAAATCTATCTCAAGTGGTTATGCAAGTTTCGACTATGAAATTTCTGGTTACAGAGAAGGGGATCTAGTTAAACTTGGTATTCTTGTAAACTCAGAACCCGTAGATGCATTAGCTATGATAATCCATAAAGATTTTGCACAATCTACAGGCAGACAAGTTTGTGAAAAATTAAAAGATTTAATACCAAGACACAACTTTATGATTCCAGTTCAAGCAGCTATTGGAGGAAAAATTGTAGCTAGAGAGTCTATAAAAGGATTCAAAAAGGATGTTTTGACAAAAATACATGGTGGCGGAGCTACTGATCGAAAAAGAAAACTTCTAGAAAAACAAAAAAGAGGTAAAGCAAGATCAAAACAGTTTGGTAAAGTTGAGATTCCACAAGAGGCTTTCATTGGAGTATTAAAAATAAATAAAGACGCATAATGAAAAAAAAATTATTTATTTTCTCAAATGAAAGTATTTCTCTAGAAGACAATAAATTTTATTGTGATAACCTAGATTTAAAATCGACACCAGAAGGCTTAAATAAAAAATTTGAGGTAAATTTACTAGGCAGAATATCAATTAAAAAGAGATCTCATGAAATAAAGTTAAAAAGAATAAAGGTATTTAGTAACATATTTTCTTATTTATCAGAGGTAAAAAGTGCTTCAAAAAATTTGGACTCTAAATTTTTGATAATTTCTATTTCTCCTTATACTTTCTTAATTTCTATATTCTTAAAAATTCTAGGGCAAAAACCGATAGTTTATTTGAGAAGTGATGGTTATGGTGAATACAAAGCAATTCTTGGAAGAATTGGATCTTTAATTTATCATTTTATGTTTAGTATTACCGGAGCGATTTCAAATTTAATAAGCTGCAGGGATTACATTCTTCATGGAAAAAAGGGAAAACTTATAAACCCATCTCAATTAGATTCTGTTTGGTTAAGACAACCCAAAAATATAGAAATAAGAAATTTTAAACTTTTGTATGTTGGAAGAGTAAGAGTTGAAAAAGGAATTTTTGCTCTGACAGAGTTGATTAGAAATAAACGAGATATCTCTTTGACAATTATTGGCGCAGA
This sequence comes from uncultured Pelagibacteraceae bacterium, assembly GCA_902542165.1. Taxonomy (GTDB): domain Bacteria; phylum Pseudomonadota; class Alphaproteobacteria; order Pelagibacterales; family Pelagibacteraceae; genus Pelagilacustribacter. The sequence continues at coordinate 47,060 of CACBTF010000001.1, read as the reverse complement.
AAAGGGAATTTCAAATAAAATAAATCAAAGTAACATTAAAGTTCTTCCCACACAAAGTAACAAAACTAAATTAATAAAAAATTATGATGATCATAATATCTTCGTTTTACCTTCATTTACGGAAGGTCATCCAATGGTTTTACTAGAAGCCTTGGCTAGAAGAAGGCCAGTAGTTATTTTTGATGAAATTAAACATGTGATAGGAGACAAAAAAGGGATTTTTGTTACAAAAAGAAATTTTTTAAGTTTTCTAGGGACTTTAAATAATATTAAAAAAAATTATAAAAAAATTCAAAAAGACATGAAGAAAAATAAGTTGCCAACAAATAAAGAGTTCATAGATAAATTCATCAAACATATAGATGATTTTAATTAGGAGAGGTGGCCGAGTGGTTGAAGGCGCACGCTTGGAAAGCGTGTAAACGGGAAACTGTTTCGAGGGTTCGAATCCCTCTCTCTCCGCCATTTCAAAAAAGACTCATATTGCACACAATATTGCTAATAATTGCTTATAAACGAGTACATAACGAGTCGTTAGTAGTTTGATTATTAGAAGTATTGTTTAACTAATTTTTTTTTAAGCCTTAAAGTTTGAAGACAAACTTTAATTAAAAAATTTAAAGATAAATAAATAAGATTATTATTTAATTTTTTAAGCGCTTGATCAAAAGAAATTACTTTGTCATGATTTTGAATTATAAAATCTTCAAACTTTTTGTAATCCTCATATTTCCAGTAGTTTAAATGGATTTGTGTAGACTGAATTCCAAAAGGTAAAAAAATTATTCTATAAAATAATTGAGGAATAAAATTAAGTCCATTTTTTTTATAAGGCAATATACCGTAGCCATCTAAAATATTTTTAATACCAGAGTTTTTTAATGCTTCAAAAGTATTTAAATCATAAGTATGATTAGGTGCAAAAAAAGACCTTATCTTCAAATTCTCATTATTAAACTTTTTAAGACCATCATCAATTTTATTTTTCTGGGTATCATAATCATGACCAAAAAATTCAGAACTTCCTCCATATTTGAAAAAATCTTTTTTATAAGTTTTTTTGTCATAAACATGATTATTTCCGTGCATAGATATTTCCCATCCTTTTTTGTTCCAATTTCGAACAATGTCCCAAAAATTTTCTTTTCTCTCATAATTCATTAGCTCTTTGTCTTGATTATTAGGTATTACACCTAGCACAGGTTTAATATTGTATTTATCAAATAATACTTCACATTTTTCCATTAATTCCCAGTTCATGTTTTCAGCTATATCATCTATTCTAATTAACATTCCTGTATTACTATTGATAAAATTTTTAAGAAAATTATTCATATCTTTTTATAAAAAAATATTTAAAATTATATTAACTTAAATTAAATTATTTCAAAGCGTAAGTTTTATGCTTAATTAAAATTAGGTCCCTATATGGAAAAAAAAATAAATGATGGCTTTAATTTAATAACACAATCAAAATTACTAGTGGAAGCAATCAAATTTCTTCAAAAAGGATTTTCATGGAATGATGAAAAAAGCAACAGAATATTAGAGAGATTAAATAGTAAAGAGCAAAAAACTCCATATGGTGCAATATACAAGGAGAATGGAAAAATTGTTATTGCAGTATTATTATTTTACCAAGGTCGAAGCTTTCTCGAAGGAAAGGATGTGATTAATCTTTCATCTTGGTTTGCATTACAAAGTCATAGAGGCATTGAAGCTATTACTTTTGCAAAGGATTTAGTCGAAGCTCTCGATGACAAAATAATTACAGATTATACTCCTAGTGCTGCTGCTTGTAAGATTTTTAAGTCACTAAATTTTATTCAAATGGAAGTAGACAGGCATGAGATTGGTGTTTGTAATAAATTTCCTTTTTTCAGTATTTTGCCTTTATTTAAAAAGACATACCTCAGGACGAGTAAAATTCTACCATTAAAGGATGTGCAAAATTTAGATTATCAAAATACTGAAGACACTGGTTTTTTTTCAGTTAACACTCATAAAAAATTTAGATTAAGTTTTAATATTTTAAATATTTATTTGGCTAATAATAATAAAGTTAATCTGTTTAAATTACTTAAATTAGCAATTAAATATCGTGTTATTAAAATTAATTTTTTTTCTAAAAATAATGCAACTAGAAATACCAACGTATGGCTAATTAAAAATCATAAAACTGAAAATTTTATCTTACCTTTTAATTCTGAATTATCACTCTAGATATCATGCTATTTATAAATATAGAAGATTGTTGTTTTTTTAATATCAATGTATAACCATCTTTAATAACTAATTATAAATGAAACATTTGAATATAATTTCTAAATCATTCGGCTTAGAAAAAAAAAAAATTAAACCAGAGGAAAAAGTTGAAAACTTTAATTGGGACTCTATGACCGTGATAAATTTAATAGGTATTTTAGATGAAAAGTTTTCCAAATCCCTTGATTTAAAAAAATTAAAAAAAATAGTTTATTTTAAAGACATTGATGAATTAATAGAAAAAACAATCAAAAAAAAATGAACAATCTTTTCTTTGGTGGTTCAAGTAATATAGCTTTACAACTTGCTAAAAAATTTAAAAATACTGACTCGGTGTCTTTAAAAAAAAATAATAATGTTTATAATAAAGTTTTTAAAATAGATAATTATAACGTTTCATCTTTAAATAAATTACAAAAAAAAATTACTCAAAAATATGATAATGTAGTTATATTCAATGGATATTTTTCTTATTCATTTTTAAGCACATTCAATAGCAAGAATTTCTTAAAAGATTTCAAAATAAATTTCTTAATTCCAATGGAAATCTCATCTTTTGTAATTAAGAAAAAACTATTAAAAAAAAATGGAGCTATATATTTCATTTCATCAATTGCAGGTTTTGAAGATTTAATCGGTAATGCTAATTATAGTATTTCAAAGAACGCTTTAAGTTTTTCTGCTAAAATTCTTAGTAACGAGCAAAGAAAACGAAAAGTAAGAATTAATAGTATCTCGCTTGGCTTGATAAAAAATGAAATGGGTATTAGGGTTAAAAAATTAACCAATACTAAAAAAAAATATAATTCTATAAAAAATGTAATAAAAAAGATATCAAATATTTTAAATAATAAAAAAATTAATAAAAAAAATATTAAAATATTATAATGATTGAAATTGATGAAATACACGTTGCACTAGGGTCCGTTACTGAAAAAAATGACATTATAGAAAATAAATTTAATTTAAAAAAAGGGACTATTTATAATCTTACAGGAATTAAAAGTAGAACTATTGCTAAATATAACGAGACCGCTGAAAGTTTAGCAATAAAAGCATGTAAAAAATTTAAGAAAAATAAGCTTAAAAATATTACACATATAATAAGTGTTACAAATACCCAAAATTTAAGATTTCCTGGTATTTCAAATTTTTTATCCAGCAAACTTGCTCTCTCACAAGCTCATTGTTTAAACTTAAACCTAGGATGTACAGGGTTTGTTGATGCTCTAATAATAAGTTATGGCTTAGTTAAAAATGACAAAAAATCTAAAATTTTACTAGTTACTTCTGATACCTATTCTAAATTTATAAGTAAAAATAATAAAGCTACAAGATGTTTATTTAGCGATGGTGCGGCAGCTACTTTAATAAGTTACAAAAAAAAAGGTTTTAAATTAAAAAAAAAAATTTTTAAAAATTCATTCAACACAGAAAAAGATCTTAGCTTGATTAAAGATGAAATAAATATGAATGGACCAGCAGTCGTTTCATTTGCTCTAAAAGATGTAATTCCAGAAATTAAAAAATTGAGTAAAAATGTAAATTGTATTTTTTCACATCAGGCTGGTAAAGTTGTGATGAGTCAAATAAAAAATAGAATTAATAAAAAAATTTTTTTTCCAGTTAATTTTTCTAATTATGGTAATCTTGTTTCTTCTTCAATTCCACTACTGCTTAAGCAAAATATGATAAGATTTAAAAGAGAAAAGAAATTTGTTATATGCGGTTTTGGAGTAGGGTTATCAGCTTCATTAGCCTTATTTTATAGGTGAATTTTAATATTTATAACCATATCCACATACAACTTAAAAGAGTCTTCTATTAATTTCATGAATCGGATAAATTTTTTTCAGGGGCAGTGGAGGGAGACTGAAGCTGCCTTTGCTTTTAAAGCCTTTTAATTCCAATTATATTAAGTCTGGCAGTACTTTTAATTCTTTTAATTGTTTGATTGATACCCATTATAACAGTTTTCTTCATTGGTCCATAAGCATGAATTAATTTTTTATTTGATAATGCTACAGCAACATGGCCTCTCCAATAAATCATATCATTTTTTTTTATGTTTTTTAATTTTACATTTTTTTTGAAATATTTAACCTGATCTTTAGCATCTCTCGGGCAAAATTTATTATTAAAATTCAAAAAAATTTGTACAAGTGCCGAGCAATCAATTCCTTTAAAAGATTTACCGCCCCACTTATATCTTATATTTTTAAAATATGTAATTTTTCTAAAAGGGTTTTTTTCTTTAAACAAAATCGGCTTTACATCTTGTTTGCTTATCCATCCTCCAGCAAATTTAAATGATTTTGAATCTTGGTCAATTACTCTAATTTTAGAGCCAAAGGTGATTTCTCCTTTTTTAATTTTATTTGGAAATTTATAAATTTTCGCCTTTAATAAATTTACTTTATGGGTTGGTTTTAAAAAAGTAGAATATTTTTTATTTAATATATAACCTTTATAATTATCTTCTTTAATTTTTATCTTAAGCCATTTTTTTGATTTCTTAGTTATAGAAAAGCTTTCACCATAAATCATTTGTGTAACTATTTCAGATTCTGACGAAGGTTTCTTATAAAGATTTATTACTGAAAAATTATTTGTAAAATATTTAATCATTTAAATTAAGTTTATGTCTTATCATGTAAAGAAATATAAGAGATGGAATTACCATTATTGCAGTGATAATAAAAAATATACCCCAGTCTCCATTTAACCAATCAACTAAAGCCCCAGAGGATGCCGCTAAAGTTGTTCGTCCTGCTGTTCCGATCGAAGCTAATAAAGCATATTGTGTTGCAGTGTAAGTTCTATCTACTAGCATCGAAATAAAAGCTACAAACGCAACCGTGGCAAAGGCTGCTGCCATATCATCAAATATTACTGCAATAGCAAACAATAATTCTGATTTCCCTGACCATGCCAATAAAGAAAAAAGTAAATTTGTTGAGGCCATCAGTATTCCTGAAATAAACATAGCTTTTACCACACCAGATCTAATAGCAAACAAACCACCTAGCAGTGTAAAAATTACAGTGGTTAACCACCCAAGACCTTTGGAATACAATGCTATATCTGTCTTTGTAAAACCAATTTCCTTATAAAAAATTACTGACATTCTACCAAGAAAAGCCTCCCCGATTTTAAAAAGAAAAATAAAAGCTAATATTGCTAAAGCAATATTAAAACCATTTTTTTTAAAAAAGCTAATTATTGGACCTGCAACTGTCCCGGTAATCCATGCAATAGTTTTTGTTAAAAAGTTTGAAGTACCTAATTTATCTTCAATCATTTTATCTGTTCTTTTTTGAGTGTCGCTTCTATCTGTTTGCAAAGCCTCGTTTACAAACATTAAACCAATGTTACAGGCTATAATTAAAGCTCCTAGAACTAGAAAAGTTATTTGCCAATAATTTTCAAAACCAAAATTTTGAAAGAATTCTGCTGAGGTAAGGGCCACTACACCGCCTAACTTATACCCAGTCCACCAACCTACCACTGCCATCGCTGCACCAGCCTGCATAGATTTTCCCTCGTTCTCTCCAATTTGTTCAATTCTTAATGCATCGACGGTTATATCTTGTGTCGCTGAAGCAATAGCAATTATAAGCCCAACACTTATTACTAATGCTAAATTTGTAGACGGCTCAATCAAACTCCAAAAAATTAAACTAATTAATATGATAGTTTGCATTAAAACAATCCAGCCACGCCTATGACCAATTTTATTTGTCAACCAAGGAATTTTTACTCTATCTATAATTGGAGCCCATAAATAATTGAAAGCATAAACTGCAAAAATCAACCCAGCCCAGCCTATAGTGCTTCTGCTTAAACCGTCTTCTTTTAACCATAGACTTAAACTGCTTCCAATAATGACCCAAGGAAAACCACTTATTGCACCAAGAAGTAATATTTTAAACATTCTAATATCAAAATAAACAGAGAAAGTTTCAGCGAGTGATTGTTTTTTATATATTTTCATAACTTAATTTCTCCAAAAAGATGGAAAGAAAAGCACTAGGACAGCAAATAATTCTAATCTACCAAGCAACATACCAGTCGCTAAAATCCATTTTGATAAATTAGGTAAACTTTTATAATTTCCATCAGGTCCAATAATTTCACCTAATCCTGGTCCTACATTAGAAATAGAACTTGCAGCTCCCGAAATTGATGTTACAAAATCTAATCCGCTAATTGAAAGAAGCATAGCAATAATTAAAAAAATAAACAAAAATGAAAAAATAAAGATTATTACAGATCTTATAAAATCATCTGAAATTTTTTGATTATTATATTTAGTCAAGATCACACTGTTTGGGTAAATCAATTTTTTTACCTGGTTCTTTAGAAAAATTAAAAGCATTTGTAATCTAAAAATTTTAATACCACATGCGGTAGAGCCAGCACATCCGCCGATAAACATTAAAAACAAGAAGAAAATTAAAGAAAATTTTCCCCATAGTCCAAAATCATCTGTGACATAACCCGTGCCTGATAAGATAGAAATTACATTGAATGAGGAAATTCTTATTTTTTCAAATAGATTGCTTTCATAATTTATGAATAATAAGTAAAGAAACATAATTAAAATTGAGAAAGCTAAAAGATATATTAAACCTTTAATTTGTACATCTTGAAAAAATATTTTTTTATTTCCCTGAGAAAATTTTAAATAAGAGATAAAAGGTATACTACCTAAAATAATGAAAACACTTGCAACTATTTCTATATTTGAATTTTTGAAAAAACCAATTGAATCATTATGAGTCGAAAAGCCACCAGTTGCTATGGTTGTCATTGCATGACAAACACTATCAAAAATTGTCATTCCAAATATCCAATAAAAAAAACCACAAAAAATGGTAAGAATTATATAGGTTGAAATTATAATAGCTGCCACTTCAACAGTTCTTGGTAAAATTTTTTCAGTGCTATCTGGACCTTCCATTTTGAAAAGCTGCATTCCACCAACCTTTAATAGCGGTAAAATTGTAATTGCCATCACAACTATACCTATCCCACCCAACCATTGCATGATAGCTCTCCATAATAGAATACTTTTGGGACTATTATCTAAATCCGATATTACAGTTGCACCTGTAGTTGTTATACCTGACATACTTTCAAAAAAAGCGTCACTGAACGAAAATTCTTGGCTGGATAATATAAATGGCAAGCTTCCAAAAATTGCGACTGTGACCCAAGCAAGAGTTGAGAATAAAAAGGTTTGTCTAAGATTTAATTTTAAATCTTTTTCTAGATTAGCTAATATACATAAAATCCCAATAAATATTGTTACGAAAGAGGATGATATAAAGCTGTGGCTATTTTCTTCATATATAACTTGCATTGTATAAGGCGCTAGCATCGAAAGCCCTAACACTATAAGTAATATGCCGATTAGGAAAAAAACTGTTTTGTTGTTAGCCATTAAAATAAGATTATTTAAATAGTTTTAAAATTCAACTTAATATGACGTAATTATATCTGTATTTTGCATATAAAATTTAATAAACCATTACTATGCTGGATAATAACATAATTCAATCTACTTCATCTTGGCCATTTGTTGAAATCAGAAAGCTTTTAAAAGACAGAAAAGACATTATAAAAAAAAAAGGTAAAATAACTTTTCAGACTGGTTATGGGCCAAGTGGATTACCACATATAGGGACTTTCGGTGAAGTCGCAAGGACTACTATGATGATAAATGCTTTAAATCACATAGAAAAAATTAATAATGAATTGATTACATTCTCTGATGATATGGATGGATTAAGAAAAGTTCCTGATAATATTATTAACGCTCAAGTTTTGAAAGAAAATTTAGGGAAACCATTAACAAATATTCCTGATCCTTTTAAAAAGTATAATAGCTTTGGTGAGCATAATAACGAGATGCTTAAAGAATTTTTAAATAGGTTTAATTTTAAATTTATCTTTAAAAGCTCGACAGAAAATTATAAAAATGGTGTTTTCAATAAATCACTTTTAAGAGTTGCAGAAAAATATGAGGACGTAATGAATATTATTCTTCCAACTCTGCGAGAAGAAAGAAGAAAAACATACTGTCCATTTTTACCAATTTGTCCTAAAACCGGAAAAGTGTTGGAAATACCATTATTAGAAATAGACAAGAAAACTGGAAAGGCAGTCTTCAACAACAGTGGTGAAAAAATTGAAACAAGCATTTTAGATGGAAAATCTAAACTTCAGTGGAAAGTAGATTGGGCAATGAGATGGTTCACTTTCGATGTTGATTTTGAAATGTATGGAAAAGATTTAACAGAGAGTGCTATTTTATCTAATAAAATTTGTAAAACACTTGGAAAAAATCCTCCGAATGGTTTTGCGTATGAACTTTTTTTAGACGAAAAAGGAGAAAAAATCTCTAAATCTAAAGGAAATGGAATTTCTATAGATCAGTGGCTCAGATACGCATCACCAGAGAGCTTGTCACTTTATATGTATCCAAATCCAAAAAGAGCTAAAAAACTTTATACAGAAGTTGTACCTAAAACAGTTGATGAGTATTTAACGAGCATCGAAAAATTTCCATCCCAAAATGAAAAAGATAAAATTTTAAATCCAGTTTGGCACATACACAATGGAAAACCACCAACTGAGAAAATTGTAATGCCTTTTTCAATGTTATTGAATTTAGTTGGGTCTAGTAACGCAGATAATAAAAAAATTTTATGGAAATTTATAAATAGATTTCATCAAGAAATAAAACCTAAAGATTATCCTATTTTAGATGGTTTAACAGAGTGTGCTATAAATTATTTTAAAGATAAAGTTGAACCAAATAAAAGATTTAAAAAGCCTTCATCAAGTGAAAAGAGAGCTTTAGATAATCTTGTTAAAAAATTATCTGAAATAAATCAAAACTTAAAGCCTGAGGAAATACAAACTATTGTTTATGCTACAGGGAAAGAAAATGGATACGAACAAAATTTGAGAGATTGGTTTAAATTAATTTATGAAGTTGTATTTGGAGAAGAAAATGGCCCTAGGATGGGTTATTTTGTCAGCTTCTTCGGATTGAAAGAGACAATTGAGTTAATGAAAGATAAAATAAATACTAATTAATGTTTTCAATTTTAAGACCTTATATATTTTCGTTAGATCCTGAGGTAGCACACGATTTAGCTATAAAATCACTAAAGGCAAATATTTTTCCAAAAAGCTTTTTTAATGTTGAAAGTGAGGAAATGCTTGAGACAAATCTTTTAGGTAAAACGATTTCAAATCCAATAGGTTTAGCTGCAGGTTTTGATAAAAGTGCTGAAGTTTATAATTCTCTTTTTAAATTTGGCTTTGGTTTTATCGAGGTAGGCACCGTCACTCCAAAACAGCAATTGGGAAATCCAAAACCAAGAATATTTAGATTAGAGAAAGATCAGGCACTTATCAATCGTCTTGGCTTCAATAATCATGGATCAGAAACTGTATCGAAGAGAATATCAAATAATTACCCTGATGGGTTTTTAGGAATTAACATTGGACCAAATAAAGAAACAAAAAATAAAGAAGATGATTATTATATTTGCCTTTCAAGACTAGGAATGTATGCTGGATATATAACAATTAACATCTCCTCACCGAACACCGAAGGTTTAAGAGATTTTCATGATCAGGGACAAATGAGAAAACTTTTATCTGGAATAAATAAGATTATAAAAGAAAAAAAAATCAATTGTCCCATAGCTATAAAAATATCACCAGATATTCATGATAACGAAATAAGTAAAATAGTTGAATTAGTGAGTAGTCATAAAATACAAGGTATAATAATTTCTAACACAACAGACAGTTATCGTGATAATCTTTCTGATATTAAAAAACATGAAACTGGTGGATTATCAGGACAACCTCTTAAAGATATTTCAACTAATTTAATTAAAAAATTTTATAAAGAAACCAAGGGGAAGATTAACATTATAGGAGTTGGGGGAGTAGATTCTGGAGAAAGTGCTTTTGAAAAAATAACAGCAGGTGCTAATGCGGTACAATTATATACAGGTATGGTTTATAAAGGGCCAGGTGTCGTCAAAGAGATTAAAAAAGACTTAATATCAATTTTAAAAAAAGAAAATCTTAAAAACATTAGCGAAGCAGTTGGAATTAACGCTTGACCCTAATGTATACAAGAATTATATAACACCAGGAAAAAGTTATGTCTAAAAGATGCGAATTAACAGGAATATCACCTTTAAAAGGTCACAACGTTAGTCATGCAAAAAACAAAACTAAAAGAAGATTTTTTCCCAATTTAAAAAAAGTTACTTTTAGAAGTGATATTTTAAAAAAAGATATTAAATTAAATGTGACCAACGCTGCATTAAGAACTGTAGATTTCAAAGGTGGTCTTGATAAATTTTTAATATCTGCGAAAAAAACTAAATTATCAAAAAAAGTAAAAAAAATTAAATCTTCTATTTCAGCAAAATCTTAATTCTAAAATGAATTTATTTTACAAACTCTCTATTCTAATGGGTTTGGTTGTAGTTATTTCAAATTATTTAGTTCAATTTCCAATTCAATATTTTGGATTAAATGAAATTTTAACTTACGGTGCTTTTAGCTACCCAATCACTTTTTTAATTACAGATTTAGCGAACCGTGCCTATGGAAAATTAGTAGCAAGAAAAATTGTTTACGTGGGATTTACAATTGGAGTGCTTTTAACATTATTTGTATCGACTAATTTCTCAGACATTATTTCTATAAGAATTGCTATTGGTTCCGGAGTTGCATTTTTTATAGCTCAAAACTTAGATGTTCAAATTTTCGACTTTTTAAGAAAAAAAATATGGTATCTAGCTCCTCTCACATCATCAATAATTGGATCTGTAACTGATACGTTTCTATTTTTTTCGATTGCATTTTACGCAACAGGAATACCTTGGGTGATTCTAGCTTTTGGAGATTTAGCAGTTAAGCTATTTATAGCGTTGGCAATGTTAATTCCATTTAGATTATTAATAAACAAAATAAAAGATTTTTCAGAGAGTTCAGTTTCGAAAATAAAGAATTAATGAATTGTTTTTTTATTCTTTTCGACAAATAGGTCAGTTAGCTGGTTAATCATTACATCACCTAAATCTTGAACATCTGTTATTTTTACAGCTTGATTATAGTATCTTTTAACATCATGACCAATACCAATAGCTAATAATTCAATGTTTGTTTTATTCTCAATCCATTTGACTGTTTTTTTTAGATTAGATTCTAGATAGTCACTTGTATTCGTTGATAAAGTAGAGTCATCTACCGGAGCTCCATCTGAGATAACCATAAGAATTTTTCTTTCTTCCTTTCTTCTACTCATTTTGTAGTAAGCCCACTTGAGTGCTTCACCATCAATATTTTCTTTTAATAATCCCTCTTTAAGCATTAGACCCATATTATTTTTAGCCTGTCTCCAAGGCGTGTCCGCTGATTTATAGATAATGTGTCTGAGATCATTCAATCTTCCTGGTAAAGTTGGTTTATCATTTTTCATCCATTTTTCTCTAGAAGATCCTCCTTTCCAATGTTTTGTAGTAAAGCCAAGTATTTCAACTTTGACCGCGCATCTTTCTAATGTCCTTGAAAGTATGTCAGCACAGATTGCTGCTACTGATATAGGTTTACCTCTCATTGAGCCCGAGTTATCAATTAAAATTGTTACTAAAGTATCTTTAAACTCTATATCTTTTTCTTTTTTAAAAGATAAAGAATTAAATGGATCCATAATTATTCTTGGTAATTTTGAAGTATCTAATAAACCCTCTTCGAGATCAAAATTCCAAGACCTATTTTGTTTAGCTAAAAGTTTTCTCTGTAATTTATTAGCAAGTTTAGAGATGAAATTTTTAAGCTGCAATAATTGCTGGTCTAAATTTTTTCTTAGTCTTGAAAGTTCTTTAGTATTTTCTAATTCTTCTGCTTTAATAATTTCATCAAATTCACTAGTGTAGGTTTTATAATTTACATCACCTAAAGCACTCTTTCCTTTTTTTCTTAAATCAGGTTGAGAACTGTTTTCTATTTCAACTTCTTCCTCAGCTTGATCTGACTCTTTGGCTTCATTTTCAAGATCAGGTATACCAGAGTCTATAGACATCTCCTCTTGCTTATCCTCTTTTTCTTTTGCCTGTTTTTCCTGATTATCAGGTTTATTTTGCTTATCACCATTATTTTTTTCTTCATCTTTCTTTTCTTCTTCATCTAGATTTTCATCAAGATTCATATCTGCAATAAGTTCAGAAATAAGGGAGTTAAATTTCTTTTGATCCAAGGTGAGATCATTTAATTGACCTATCTTATCTTTAAATTTTTCATTCAAATCTTTTTTATACGATTTAAGTTTTTTATCTATTTGACTGTTGTTTTCAAAATCAAGAAATTTTGTTCTTAAATAATTTTCAAAGGACTCAACAATTTTATCCTCACTACTTTTAAGATCTAAGCCAGATACCCTCTCTTGATAAAAAGTTTCAATATTATTTTTTACTCCTTTAAAATAGTTAGTTCCGATTTTTTCACATCTAATTTTTTCTGAAATTCTATATAACTGCTTAGATATATTTCCATCTGGCTCATATTGTTTAAATGTTTTAGGATTAGAAAATCTATGTCGTAAAGATTTTGAATCTGCCATAGCTCTTATCTGATTAAAATTAAATTTTTTATTAATAGCGCTCAGTTCCGGTAGACTAATTGAATTTCTTCCAGATTTAGATCTATCATTTCCAAAAGAAACTTCAATTTTTTCTGAGTTAGATAGTGATCTAACTGTAGAACTAATTGCAGCTTTAAAATCAGCTATTTTTTCTTTTTTAGATTCCACTTTATAGAGTGATATTAATAGATGACTCTGGCAGATCCTCACCAAAACATCTTTGGTAGTATTCAGAAATTATTTTTTTTTCTAATTCATCACATTTATTTAAAAATGTAATTCTAAAAGCATAACCCTGATCTTTAAATATACTTGTATTTTCAGCCCAATGTAAAACTGTACGCGGACTCATAACGGTAGAGATATCACCGTTAATAAAACCCTTTCTTGTTAGATCTGCAACCTTGACCATATTAGAAAGAAGTTCTTTTCCATCTTTATTATTAAAATCTTTGTTTTTTGCTAAAACTATTTCTAATTCTTTTTCAAATGGTAAATAATTCAATGTTGAAACAATATTCCATCTATCCATCTGGCCCTGGTTAATTTGTTGAGTGCCATGATACAAACCAGTTGTATCACCTAGCCCGACAGTGTTTGTAGTGGCAAAAATTCTAAAGAGATCGTGTTGTTGTAAAACTTTGTTTTTATCTAATAATGTAAAATTTCCTTCACTTTCTAAAACTCTTTGAATAACGAACATTACGTCAGGCCTTCCAGCATCATATTCATCGAAAACTAATGCCACTGGATTTTGAATTGACCAAGGTAAAATACCTTCTTTGAATTCAGTAATTTGTTTTCCATCTTTCAAAACAATCGCATCTTTCCCTATTAAATCTATTCTACTTATGTGACTGTCTAAATTAACTCTAACACATGGCCAGTTAAGTCTCGCAGCCACTTGTTCTATGTGAGTAGATTTACCTGTACCGTGATATCCTTGTATTAAAACTCTTTTGTTGAAAGAGAAACCAGCTAAAATTGCTAAAGTAGTATCTTTATCAAATTTATAGTCTGGATCTATCTTTGGAACATATTCATTTTTTTTTGAGAAAGCTCCAACCTTCATATCACTCTCAAAACCAAAAGTTTGTTTTACAGACAGTTTGATATCTGTTTTTTGTAAAAGTTGTTCTGAACTCATTTTTTTCCTAAAGTTTTTTTAAGTTGGCTATAAGCCAATGTAATTTTTTTTAATTTATCCTCAAATTTTTTATTACCTTGGTTTTTATCAGGATGATACTTTTTTACAAGTTCTTTGAATTTTGATTGAATTTGATCCCATTTTACCTCTTCATTTAAATCCATTACTTGTAGAGCATCTTTATCTTGCTGTGACACTTTTGTTTTTTTAAAATCTCTAAAGTTTGAGCTTTTAAAGATATTTAATTTATCATCTAAAGCGTTATTCCATAGTATATTAAAAAAGTTATCTGATGACCCAAAAGTTTTTGTCGACTTATGCCAAGTTAAATCAGACTTAATAAAAAATTCTATTTCCTGATCATTCATGTTTTCAAAATAATTCCAATTTTTATTAAAAATTTTAATATGATTTAAACATAGCAACCTATATTTTTTACTATTATCTTTTTCTACTGGGGCTTTATAAGATCCAGTTTCATTACAATTTTCCCAATCACAAATAATTTTCATTAAACAATTCTATATAGTAAAATTAAATTAATGAAAAATTATTTTGATGAAATTAGAGCAAAATTAAATAAAGAGATTAAATCTGAGAACATAGAAATTGTTGATAATTCACACAAACATGTAGGGCATAAATTTTATTCAAAAGAAAAATTTCATATACATCTTAAGATCAAATCTTTATATTTAAGCTCGTTATCAAGGCTTGCTGCTCAAAAAATTATTATGAAAATTCTAAGCGAAGATCTTAAAACAAAGATACACGCGTTAGAAATTAGTATTGAGAAATAGCTTTAGTTAATTTTTTTATGTTCCTTACAGATATTTTACTTTTATTAGGTAAAGCTGTTTTGCCTATATTTTTAAGAAGTATGAAATTTACTTTATCATCGTTATTTTTTTTATCATTTTTTAAAAAAGGAATTAGTTTTTTTATAGAATTTTGATTTGTATACTTTTTATAAGTGTAGTCCAAATTATTTTCTATATAAATATTTTTAATACGACGTAAAATTTTAATTGAGCAGATTTTTCTTATAACAGAAAGATTAGTAGCTAAAATTATACCTGACAAAACTGCTTCTCCATGGGTAATTTTTTTCGAATAATTATTGTTAATTTCAATAGCGTGGGCAAAAGTATGCCCAAAATTTAAAATCATTCTTAAACCTTTTTCATTTAAATCCTGAGTTACAAAATAATTTTTAATTTCACAACTTCTTTTTATTGCATAAGTTAATTTTTTTGGATCCCTTGCAAGGACTAAATGAGAATTTTTTTCCAACCAAATAAAAAATTTTTTATCTTTAATAATTGAATGTTTTAAAATTTCAGCATAGCCACAAATAATTTCTCTTCTTGATAGTGAATTAATAAATAAAGTGTCACTAATAACTAATCTTGGTTGATAAAAAGAACCAATAAGATTTTTTCCAAAATTTGAATTTACTCCTGTTTTTCCACCGATCGCAGCGTCTACTTGGGCAAGCAAAGTAGTTGGGATATTTATAAAATTTATACCTCTTTTGAAAATGCTAGCAACAAAACCTGCAACATCTCCAGTAATTCCGCCACCTACTCCAATTATTAAATCCGACCTAGTAAAATTTTTAGATAGTAGTACATTCAAAAAATAATTTACTTTATTTATAGACTTATTTTTTTCACTTGCCTCAAAAGATAGAAATAAAAGAGTATAATTTTTTAATTTTTTTTTGAGCTCTTTTTTAAATTTAACAGGTATATTTTTGTCTATTATTAAAGCTACATTTTTCGTTTTAGGACATAATATTTTGACTTTCTTAGGCAAAATACCAAGGATATTTTTTCCTATCATTACTGAATAATTATGATTTTTACCTTTAAATTTAATCTCCTGATTTCTCATACAAACTTAATATAATATTAACTATTTCATCAGATCTAAGTGAGTTGCATTTTATTCTATGATCTGCCTCATTATAAATTTTTTTTCTTTCAAAATAAATTCTTTTTATTGTTTCATGAGCATTTGTTTTAAATAAAAGGGGTCTTTGTTTGTTTTTTTTTAATCTTTTAATTAACTCTTCAATGGGTACATCTAACCAAAAACTAGTAGATAATTTTTTTGTCTTTTTTCTAATAGTATTGTTTATAAATGCTCCACCACCTAAAGATATGACAGAATTATTTTTTTTTAGTTCTAATAAAGTTGTTTCTCTTTCAATCTTTCTAAAGTAATTCTCACTTTTATTTTTAAATATTAAATTAATTGAGGCGCCCTCTTTGGCCTCAATAAGTTTATCAACATCGATAAAGTTATAATTGAGCTTTTTAGCTAGAATTTTACCTATAGTTGATTTTCCCACACCCATCATCCCTGTCAAAGTTAGATTTTTACCCAATTTGGTATCCTTTTTGATTTTGATTTTTCATAAATATGTCTTATTTATTAAGTTTAAATCAATTCACAAAGTATGCAACTTAAATACAATAGACAGCCAAGTTTTGGAAGCTCGATATTAAAAATTTTAATTAAATTAATATTAGCAGTTGTCGTTTTAATTTTTGTAATCTTTTTAATAGAAAAAGTAAGCTTTCCTAGTCCAGAAAATAAATATCAAATAGACGTTACAAATGAAATTAAAAAGCTTTAGTTTTTTATTAGGCTTATTAATTATTTTGATCTCAACCTCATCTATAACTGAGGAAAAAATAGATATTTGGAATAATAAAAAAGAACCTGTCAAGAATATTCAAAATCAAAAAAAACAAGATTCAAATGAGAGTTTAAATACTAACTCTTCTCAAACTGTACAAACAATTGAAAAAATCAAAATTGAAGAAGGCGGCTCCTTAAATCTCAATGATCAAAAAGTTTATGGTATTTATGAGCCAGCTAATTTTGATTTAAATTTAAATATGTGGTCAACAACAAAAGCTGAAGATTTAAGATCTAGCTTGAAAAGACTTAGTAAAATAAATCTTTCAAAATCCTCAAATGAAATTTTAGAAATGATTTTATTTTCTTTTTCTTATCCACCAAATGATATGAGTGAAAAAGAATTTGTTAAATTAAAAATTAATTGGCTAATAGAAAATGAACGTGATGACTTACTAGAGAGTTTTTTGAAACAAAATGATCAATTTGAAGGAAAAAGTAAAGTTGTTCAGTATTTAGTAGACAAAAACATCGCGCGCGCAGACATTAAAGAGGGATGTGAAAAAATTAGTTTTATTGATGCCAAAATTAAGGATGCATACTTAGAAAAATTCAAAATTTATTGCCTTATATTTAATGATAAAAAACCAGAAGCACAGCTTTTATTGGACTTACTCAGGGAGCAAAAACAATCTAGTAAATTTTATGACGATAAAATTAATTTCCTTTTAGGTGTAACGGACAAAACTAGTGAAAAAATAAATGAAAAAAACTTATTAAATTTTTATCTTTCAAGTATTTCTATTTCTAATTTTAAGTATGAGCCAAACAATAAAACTAAACCTGAAATTTGGAAATATTTAAATGCAGCTAATTTAATAAAATTAGAGGATGCCTCTGACAAAGAAAAGCTGAAAGAGTTAGAAACAGCAGCCAGCAATGATCAATTAGATAAAAATAAAATTTTTGAAATTTACAAACAAATTCCTTTTAATTTAAATATGCTAGTAAATGCAAAAAATAATTTAAAAACTTTGGATGAAAGCCACTCAAGAGCTCTTATATACCAAAAATATTTGTTATCTGAGGCAAATGAAACAAAAATAGAATATCTATTTTTACTTGAAGATTTATTTCAAAAATCAAAATTAATAAACATTTATTCAAAATTTTTAAGTGATAAAATTGAAGAAATTGGTGTCGAAAATTTACCAGAAAAATATAAAGAGACCGCTAAGGCCAAAATTGTTTCAGATGAAGATATTGTTTTAGGAAAAGTCAAATATAATGACAAAATTTTGCACCAATCAAAAATAATGAAATATTTTCTTGAGGATGAAAATAAAAAGAAGGTTCAAAAAGATATTGACAAAATTTTCAAAAAAATAATTAAAAATAAAAAATATTTTATTTCTGCTAAAGACCTAGCCTTAGCGGATGCATTAATAAAAGATGGTTTTTCGTTACCCGCAAATTTTGAATATAATGAACTTTCGAGAAAATTTGATGTACCAAAAAACTTACTTCAATTAATCGAAAATGACCAAAAGGCATTTCTAGCACTTAAAATAGTTGAGATAATTGGCGAAGATGAGCCATATCAACTTGATCCAGAAACAATATATTTTGTAACTAATCTTTTAAATAAAATGAACTTAATCACTATAAGAAACAAAGTTTTAAATTCTGCTCTACCATTAAGGACTTAATTCAAATATAATTAGAAATGTCCCAAAGAAAAATCGTTATTGAGCCAGACCCTATTTTAAGAAAAAAAAGTGAAATTTTAGAAAAAGTTGATGATGAATTAAGAGGTTTGCTAGACGATATGCTAGAAACTATGTATTCAGCTCCAGGAATAGGTTTGGCTGCGGTACAAGTAGGCATTTTAAAACGTATAATCGTAATTGATATATCGAAAGACAAAGAAAAAAAAAATCCATTTTTTTTGATTAATCCAGAAATAATATCAAAATCTAAAAACACTTCTACTTATGAAGAAGGTTGTCTGTCGTTACCAGGCTACTTCGCAGAAATTGAAAGACCAGCAGAATGTCAAGTAAAGTATATAGATTACTTTGGTAAAAAAAAAGAGATTAAAGCTACCGGACTTCTATCTACATGCATACAACACGAGATAGACCACTTGAACGGAATATTATTTATTGATTATTTATCAAAATTAAAGAGAGATATGATTATAAAAAAATTAACAAAACAAAAAAAGGAACTTGATAAAGTTGTACTTTGAACAAAATGGCCTCAATAATTTTCATGGGAACACCAGAATTTTCCATACCAACATTACAATTATTAAATTTAAAACACAAAATTAAATCAGTATATACTCAACCCCCAAAGAAAAAATCTAGGGGACAAAAAATAATAAAATCTCCAATACATATAGAGGCAGAGAAATTAAAAATTCCTGTAAGATTTCCGGAAAATTTAAATAATGAATTAGATTATGAATTTTTAAAAAGTGCTGATGTAAAATTTGTAATAGTGGTTGCTTACGGGCAAATAATTCCGGAAAAATTTTTAAATATCAAAAATTTAATATTTTTAAATATACATGCCTCACTTCTTCCAAGATGGAGGGGGGCGGCACCAATTCAAAGATCCATCATGGAAATGGATAAGGAAACAGGAATTTCCATAATGAAAATTATTCCAAAACTTGATGCCGGTCCGTATGTCGTACAAAAAAGCACGAATATTAACCCAAAGGACAATTATTTATCTTTAAGTAAAAGACTTTCCAAAATTGGAGCAGAATTAGCAGTTGAGTCGATATCCTTATTTGAAAAAAATATTGTAAAATTTACTGATCAACAGGATAAATTTGTTACCTATGCAAAAAAAATAAGTAAAAAAGAGTCAGAGATTGATTGGAATGAAAATGCTCAAAAACTTATTGCAAAGATAAATGGTCTAAGCCCATATCCTGGGGCTTGGTTTAAACATAATGGTATAAGAATTAAAATTATCGAAGCAGAATTGTCTGATAATCAAGGAGAGATAGGAGAGGTATTATCAAACGATCTCGTGATTGGTTGTAATGATAAAGCTATTAAAATTAACTTAATTCAAAAAGAAGGAAAAACAGCACTTGATGCTAAAAGTTTTTTAGCAGGATACAAAATTGAAAAAGGTGAGATGCTTAGCTAATGTTCAATTATCAAATTATTATTGAATATCTGGGTACCAATTTTGTAGGGTGGCAAATACAAAAAAACGGGATTTCTGTTCAATCCACAGTTCAAAAAGCATTATCAAAAGCACTTAAAAAAAGGATAAAAATAAATGGTTCTGGCCGTACTGACGCAGGCGTTCACGCTAAAGGCCAAAGTGCAAATTTTTTATGTTCTCGTGAAATTAAAGATAAATATAAATTTTTAAATACTGTAAATTTTTTTTTAAAGGCTAAATCAATTTCAATTTTAAAAATAAAAAAAAAACATATAAATTTTCATGCTCGTCATAGTGTTAAAAAAAAGATTTATAAGTATATAATATTCAATCGTTCTACTATTTCACCTTTATATGAAAATAGATCTTGGTTGGTAAAAAACAGACTTGATTTTGAAAAGATGAAAAAAGGTATTAAATTTTTTTTGGGTAAACATAATTTTGCATCTATGAGAGCGTCGTCATGTACTGCTAAAAGTCCTATTAAAACTATTACAAAAGCGATGATAAAAAAAAAGAAAGATAAGATAACAATTTCTTTTGAGTCAAAATCATTTCTTCAAAAACAAGTTAGATCAATGGTTGGGTGTTTAAAATATGTTGGAGAAAGAAAATGGAAACCAAAAAAAATAAAATCTGTAATTAGATCCAAAAAAAGATTGCTTTGTGCTCCACCAGCCCCACCGGAGGGATTGTACTTAGAAAAAGTTTTTTACTAATTATTAATGATTTTGATATATTCCTTGCTTACTTTTTTCCAAATGAATTTATTAACATATTTTAAAGATTTTTTTGAAATATAATTACTAAATTTTTTATCATCTTTTAATTTTTTAATCTTATCAATTAAGTCTTTATCATTTCTATAGCTGATAACATTATTATCAAAATTACTTGCAGTTTTTTTTGAGCAAATTACTGGCAATCCATAAGACATATAGGATAATATTTTACCTTGAACGCCGGTTGCTATTTCTAAATTAGCTAATCCACAAAAAGAACCTTTGATGAATTTATCTAAATTTTTTTGCTTTCCCCAGCATTTTACGTCCTTGTTCATCGATAATAAAATTTTATCAAAATTATAAATTTCTCCAATTACTTCAAATTTTATATTTGGGACATTTTTTTTTAATTTTGCAAGAATATTTTTGGTAAAATTTTTAACTGCCAGGATATTTGGCAAATATTTAAGATTACCAATAAATAATATTTTACTATTTTTTTTTGAAAATAGATATTTTTTATTTATCTTATCAATTGAAATATTGATTTGGCAAATTTTTTTTTTGTATAATTTATCAATTTTTTTAATTTCTTTTTTTGAAAATAAAATTATTTTATCGAAATCATTAAAAATTTTTATTTCTAATTTTTTAATAAGAAGACTTTCCAAAAAATAAATATATTTTAGAGGATTAAATATATTCAAAGCTTTAAAAGTTTGATTGTAATTTTTAGAATAAAGATCACCCATCTCGATAATTTTTTTTCCATAATAATTTTTAGGCAGGTATTGACTTGACCGAATGTGATAAAAAAAAATTAAATCATAATTAATGGCATTTTCATTAACAAATTCCTCCATTTTACTAGAGTAAAAAAGACCGAACTGCATTGGTTGAAAGAAAAATAATGATTTTAAAACATAAAAAATTTTGTATAAAAAAAATGGCTTTTTAAAAATAAAAATATCTTTTTGAGAAAAATTTTCTCTATCATCCAATGACACCACATCTAATAAATTTTTTTTTTTAAGAATATTTACAATTTTTTTTGACCCAATCACATCTCCAGAATATCTATTTGAATACGGATTTCTTGTTGAAACAAAAAGAATTTTTTTCATTTTTTTTTAATTTTGTTTTTTTTTATTCTCCACCTTGATCCTTCTCTAACTATATATCCACAGCAATCTTTTGAGCCACATCTACAAGGATAATCTCTAAAATCTTCATCAAAACTGAAACCGTAGTCATAAGAAAATTCCTCACCTTTTTTAATATCTTTAATTGCATGCACCCAAACCTTAAGACCAGTCCCAGTTACTTCACAGTTTGGATTGCAAGAATGATTAATTAATCTGGCTGTATTAAATTTAAAATCTCCATCAAGATCATATCTTTTATTTATATTAAAAAGATAAATAGCTTTACCATTATCGTATTTTGGGTTTTCCTCAGCCTGCTTTCTCGTGATGATCTTACCTTTATATTCAATTACTCTTGAGCCTCTTTTGATATCTTTAGCTGCATATAGACCTAGATTATCTATTTTAGATTTTCTAACTTTGTAAAGCTTCACTTAAAATAATCCTCAAGGATATTTTGATATATTTTTCTTAAATTTTTTAAATCTTTTAATGAAACGCATTCGTCAACTTTATGCATCGTTTTATTAACTAAACCAAATTCTAGACAAGGTGAAATTTTTTTAATAAATCTCGCATCTGAAGTGCCACCTGTTGTTGAGAATACAGGGTTCACTCTTGTAATCTTTTTAATTATATTTTTAGCCATATGAATAGTTTTATTTGGTTTCGTAATAAAAGACTCACCGCTTACATGAAAATCTATTTTAAACTTACATTTATTTTTTTTACTCAAATTTTTTACTATTGAATTAATTTTTTTCTTTAAACTGCTTGAGGTATGAAGATTATTAAACCTTACATTGAACTGAGCTCTGGCACTTGCAGGAATGACGTTAGTAGCTTTGTTGTCAACATTTATAGATGTAATTTCTAAATTTGAAGGCTGAAAATTTTTGTTACCTTTATCCAGTTTATGTTCATTGAGTTTTTTGCATATTTTTACTAATGTATTAATAGGATTATTAGAAAGGTGAGGATAAGCTACATGACCTTGTGATCCAGAAATGGTTATCATCCCCGATATACTGCCTCGTCTTCCTATTTTTATCATCTCTCCAAGTTTAGTTGGGTTTGTAGGCTCACCTACTATACAAAAATCAATTTTCTCTTTTCTCTTTTTTAAATAGTCTACTACTTTTTTTGTTCCATTAATTGCTAAGGCTTCCTCATCCCCTGTGATTAAAAAACTTATAGAACCGTTAAATTTTTTTCTTTTCTTTAAGAATTTTTCTACAGCTGAAATAAAACAAGCTATGGAGCTTTTCATGTCATTAGCACCTCTACCAATTAAATGATTATTTTTAATTAACGGTCTAAATGGGTTAACGGTCCAATCTTTCAAATTTCCTGGTGGCACAACATCTGTATGACCAGCATAACATAAATTAGGATTTTTTTTACCTAGCCTTGCATAAATATTTTTAATTGGCTTACTTATTTTATTTTTATCTTTAAATTCTAAAATCTTACAATCAAAACCTAGTTTTTTTAATTGCTTTGCCACATATTCAATAGCGCCTGCATCTTTTGGAGTAACACTTGGAAATTTTATAAGCTCTTTTGCTAATTTGAGTTCATTCATTTTATATTAATCTCTTAATAGATCGTTAATGGATGTTTTACTTCTTGTTTTTGAGTCAACTTTTTTGACAATTACAGCACAATACAAAGAAGGTCCATCTGGATTAGATTTATTAGGTAGACTCCCTGGTACCACGACAGAATAGGCTGGCACTTTTCCAAACGTAATTTTACCAGTTGATCTATCTACAATTTTGGTTGAAGCTCCGATATATACCCCCATTGAAATAACTGCGCCTTCTTCTACTAAAACACCTTCGGCAATTTCGGATCTAGCACCAACAAAACAATTGTCCTCAATAATAACTGGTCCGGCTTGAAGAGGTTCAAGCACACCACCAATTCCAGCGCCACCTGAAATATGACAATTTTTTCCAACTTGAGCACAAGATCCTACAGAAGCCCAAGTGTCAATCATTGTGCCTTCGTCAACATATGCTCCTAAATTAACAAATGAAGGCATTAGCACGACGTTTTTCGCAATATAAGATCCTCTTCTTACAACTCCATTTGGCACATGTCGATATCCAGCTTTTTTCCAATCTTTCTCTTGCCATTTAACTGTTTTACCTGGAACTTTATCGTACCAAGTGGTGTAAGGACCTTTTGACATTACCATTTTATTAACTCTGAAGCTTAAAAGGATTGCTTTTTTAATCCATTGATTAACAACCCAAGCACCATTAATCTTATTTGCAACTCTAATTTTACCTGAGTCTACTAATTTTATTGTTTCATCAATCGCTTTAATAACCTTTTTATCTGATTTAGGACCGACTTTTTCTTTATTTTCAAAACTTTCATTAATAGTTTTTTCTAATTTATCTAAGTTCATTTATCTCCTTTAAAAATTTTGCCAGGTTGTCTGTTTTATAATTAATAAAGTTTTCATCAGAGTATTTTGCTGCCCAAGGTTCTTCATTTTTTATCCAAACAGTTTTCATTCCCAATTCATAAGCCGGCTTTAAATTTCTTGCTATATCTTCAAAGAATATACAGTATTGTGGCTCAATTTTGTAATTTTCTAGTAATTTTTTATAAGGTTCTTTAGAAGGCTTTGGAATAAACTCACAATCTCGAATATCGAAAATTCCATCAAAAAGCTTATCAATTCCAATTCTTTTTGTAACATTTAATGCGTGAGCTCTAGATCCATTAGTGAAAATTATTTTTTTTCCGTTAAGTTTTTTTATTTCTTCTTCTAAAGACTTATTTTTATTTAAAAAACTAAGATCAACATCATGTACAAATTCTAAAAATTCGTCTGCATCAATTTTATGATTTTTAATCATTCCGTTTAATGTAGTGTTATATTCTTGGAAATAATTTTTTTGAATTTTCCTAGCTTCTTCTAAACTAACATTTAATTTTTCAGATATAAATTTTGACATTTTTTTATCCACTTGGTCAAAAACTTTGGTTGCACCATCGTACAGAGTGTTATCTAAATCAAATAACCAAAATTTTATTTTTGATAAATCTTTCATTCCCTTATTAAAGTCCCAGAACCTTGATCAGAAAAAATTTCATGTAGTATTGAATGTGGTTTCCTTCCATCAAGAATAACAACACCCCTAACTCCGTTCTCTACTGCATCAACACAATTTTGAATTTTTGGTATCATACCTCCTTGAACAACTTTCCATTTAATAAGGTTTTCTAAATCAAAAGGTTTAATCTCTGTAATTAGATTTTTTTTATCATCATAAACACCTTCAACATTAGTCATTAATAATAGCCTTCTGGATTTAAGTTTTTTGGCTATAGCACTAGCCGCTGTATCTCCATTTATATTATATGTTTGTTGATTTTCTCCCATACCAAGAGGTGCAATTATTGGAATTTCGTTTTTATTTATTGCTTCATTAATTAATTGAGAATTAATTTTATTTGGTATTCCCACAAATCCCAGCTCCTCTCTTTCAGGCTTAACTTCAATAATGTTATTTTCTTTTGTATGAAAAGATACTGCATTCGTCCCTAGTTTTTTTAAATTTGAGACTATATCATTATTAAAATCAATTAGGACCTCCTCAACCACATTAATAATATTTTTATCAGTTACTCGTAACCCATCAATAAATTTTGACTCAATTTTTTTTTTATCTAACTCTCTCTTAATTCTAGGTCCTCCACCATGAACAATAATAATTGATAGACCCAACTTATTTAAAATATTAATGTCTAAAATAAAGTTATTGAATACATTTCTATCAATTAAGACATTACCTCCATATTTAATTACAATTTTCTCGTTCTTATATTTAGAAACATATTTTTGAACATTAATAATTTTTGGAGCATCTTTTGGCCAAAACTTTTTGATTTCTTCAAGAGAAATGTTTTGAGACATTTAATTTGTTTTTACAGTAGTTTGTTTAACGATTACATACTGTTGAGCTATTGTTAAAATATTATTTACTGTCCAATAAACAACTAAACCCGAAGGGAATGATGCTAAAATAATTGTTAAAAATAATGGAAAGAATGCAAAAATTTTAGCTTGAATTGGATCTGCGGGAGCAGGATTTAATTTTTGTTGAACCCACATAGAAGCACCCATTAAAATTGGCCATATACCAATCATCATAAAACTTGGTGGATCCCATGGTATTAGTCCAAACAAATTGAAAATTGTAGTTGGGTCAGCAGCTGAAAGGTCTTTTATCCAACCAAAAAAAGGCTGATGTCTCATTTCTAAGGAAATAAACAACATTTTATATATTGCGAAAAAGAACGGTATTTGTATCAAGACTGGCAAGCAACCTGAAGCAGGATTAATTTTTTCTTTTCTATACAAAGCCATCATTTCTTGTTGTAATTTTACTTTATCGTCTTTATGAAGCTCTTTAAGTCTCATCATCTCAGGTTGAACTGCCTTCATTTTTGCCATGGATTTAAATGAAAAGTTTGCTAAAGGGTAAAAAATTAATCTTATTGCTATTGTAAGTAAAACTATAGCATAACCAAAATTTCCTGAAATTTTAAACAGATAATCTATTACAAAAAATAATGGTTTTGTAAAAAAGTAAAACCAACCCCAGTCTATCACTAAATCAAATTTATTTATATTTTGATCAGCAGCATATCCATCTATTGTTTCAACTTCTTTTGCTGAAACAAATAATCTTAATTGATTAATTCCTGTAGATGACTTGTTAATTGTAGTTGGTTCATTAATAATATAATTGGCCTTATAGCCATTGTCATAAAGAAAAGTTGATTTAAAATTTTTTCCTTTTTCAGGAACAAAAGCTGTCATCCAATATTTGTCAGTAATACCCAACCATCCTTCATTCGACTCTCTAATAATTTTCTTTTCTTTAATATCGTCGTAATCGTCTTCTTTAAGCTCATCATCAAATACTCCGATAAATCCCTCATGCTGAATGTAAAAATTTTGTATATCATCAGGAATTTTATTCCTAGTCATTTGAGCATATGGATACAAATCAATTGTAGAATTAGAATTATTTCTGACTTGCTGCGTAATCTTAAATAAATATTTATTGTCTATTTCTATTTTTTTTTCAAAGACAATCCCTTCTCCGTTATTCCATTGCAATAATACAGGAGCGTTATCACTTAAAATATTGTTACCTTTTACTGACCAAACACTCTCTTTTGTAGGTATTTTAATTTTATTTCCTACACTGGTCCAACCAGTTTCAATATAAAAACCATTTTCTGTCTCTGCTGGATTAAGAAAAACAATATTTTTATCTCCTTCAACTTTTTGTTTATGATTTTTAAAAGAAATATCGTCGATTTGTGCACCTTTCAAATTTATTGAACCTACAATACTATTATTTTCAATTTTTACTCTTTTATCTTTATTAATTGACTCCTCCCTTGAAATATTTTTAACAATGGTTGGCTGATTTATCGTTGGAGCTATTGACTCTGTTTCAGATTTTTTTTCGACTTTTTTATTGTCATTTGGATTAATAGGTTTTTTTGGTGTTTCAAAAAAAGCCCCCCAAAAAAGTAAAACAGACATTGATAAAGCGATAGCTACAAAAACGTTTCTGTTATCCATTTTTAACATCCTTATGATTTATTTTTGGAACAAAATCTATTCCATGATTGCCACCAATTATTTTGAAAGGATGGCACTTTAAAATTCTTTTTGATCCTAATATTAACCCCTTTTTTAAACCATGAATTTTCAAAGCTTCTATAAAATATTCAGAACAGGTAGGTAAGAATCTACATCTACTTCCTAATAATGAAGATATAAAATACTTATAAAATTTTATTATTAAGATTAAAATTTTTGTCATTTTACTTTATAAATTTACTAAAACTTTTCTCCATTAATGGCAAAAGCACATCTTGTTTTTGAGCATAAGCATTAGACTTTCCGAAAACTATATAAGTGTAATCCTTATTAATTGCACCTCTTTTTTTTAATAATTTTTGAACAATTGCTTTTAATTTTCTTCTAATTCTGTTTCTTTTGACAGCATTTCCAATTTTTTTTTTCATAACAAAACTAATAAGCAAATTAGCTTTGTGTTTGGCTTTAATAAAATTTTTAGCAGCAAAAATGGAAAAGTAATCTGTATGAACTTTTTTTTCTTTAAGCGCTTTTCTGAATTGGTTGCTTTTTTTTAAACTTTCAAGCTTAACCATCTATTTTTAGGTAGAAAGAGTTTTTCTTCCTTTAGCTCGTCTACGAGCAATAAGTTGCCTGCCAGTTTTTGAAGCCATTCTTGCTCTAAAACCATGTCTTCTTTTTCTAACTAAATTGCTAGGCTGATATGTTCTTTTCATAAATATTTAAAGGTATATATTTTAATTGTTGTCTATTGTACAGGTAAATTATGAGTAAAAATTTAAAAACATTTTTGGGCATTTCTTACTTAATTATACTTATCGCTTTCTTATATTTTATTTTTACAAACATAGAAATAAGTAAATTAAATGATTTTTTATATTACAAAGAACTTCAGAAAGATTTAAGCAATTTTGTAAGTAAAAGTATAATTACAAATTTAATTTACTTTTTTATTTTTTCAGTTCTTTGGGTTGCTCTTTTAGGTTTTGGTGCACCTTTATTAATAATTTCTGGAATATTATTTGGTCAATGGATTGGAACTTTGATTTCTGTAATTTCAATTTCAGTTGGAGCATTGATTTTGTATTCTATTGGAAATTTCTTTTTTAGGGATTTGGTTAAAAAGATCCTACAACAAAAAATTGATAAATATATTATGTTATTTAAAAAAAACGAATTTTACTATTTTTTTATATATAGATTTATTGGTGGCCTAGGAGTTCCATTTGGACTACAAAACTTAATACCGATTTTATTTGGTATGGGCAAGTTGAATTATTTTCTCTCAAGTTTTTTTGGATTTATACCTGGTTTTTTTATTTTTAACACGATAGGCGCTGGATTAAATTCTTATGTGGAGCAAACAGACAATTTTAATATGCTAGACTTTATTTTCACTCCAAAGATTTATTTACCAATTCTTATGTTTGCTTGTCTTATGATCATTTCTTTAATAATGAAAAAAAAATTTTTTGATGATAAAAATTAATGAAAATGTTTTGTCTAATGATTTAAGTCCTTATCTTAAACAACATAAAGACAACCCGGTGAATTGGCAAATTTGGTCTAGAGAAACTTTAGAGTTTTCAAAAAAAAATAAAAAACCTATTTTACTTAGTATTGGATACGCAAGCTGTCATTGGTGCCACGTCATGGCTCATGAAAGTTTTGAAGATACTGAAACAGCAAATTTAATGAATAATCTTTTCGTAAATATAAAGGTTGATAGGGAAGAAAGACCTGATTTGGATTTTATTTTTCAAAGTTCATTTCAATTGTTTAATCAAACTGGAGGTGGATGGCCTTTGACGATGTTTTTAGATGAAAATGGTGTACCATTTATGGGAGGCACTTATTTTCCTAAAGAGGCAAAACATGGATTACCGTCATTTAAAGAAGTTCTTCAAAAGGTTTCAGATGCTTACAATGATCAAAGAGAAAAAATAATAAATCAAAAAGATTTAATAATTAAAAATTTAGATTTAAAAAAAAATTCTGTTTTAAATCAAGATCTTAAACCTTTAATAGAAATGTCTTTAAGTAATTTAGACCCAGTTAAGGGAGGATATAAAGGAGCACCCAAATTTCCAACTTTTAATTTATTTGAAACTCTACTTTATTTTTATAACACATCTAATGATACAAAGTACCTTAAGCCAGTAGAATTAATTATTAAGCAACTTTGTTCGAAAGGGATATATGATCATGTCGAAGGCGGTATTGCTCGATACACGGTAGATGAAGACTGGATAATTCCTCATTTTGAGAAAATGCTTTATGACAATGCCCAATTTATATTACTACTTTCCAAATTTTGTAAAATAAATTCAGATAGTTATTTTAAAGATAAATTAGAACAAACAATTGAGTTTCTAAAAAAAAATTTTCTTAATGAACAGGGTTTTCTAGGATCTGCTTTTGACGCAGATAGCGATGGAGAAGAGGGCAAATATTATGTTTACTCCTATAACGAAATAAAAGATATGGAGAATATTAGCAAATTTTTTGAAATAAAGGCCGAGGGAAACTGGGAAAATAAAATAATTTTAATTGAAAAAGAAAAACCAACTAAAGAGATTTTAAAAAAAACTTTTTCAAATTAGATTACAAAGGAATAAACCTTTTTTTGATGATAAAACCCAATTAGATTTGAATTGTATTATGGTAAGTGCGTTGATTGCTGCTAATGAAGTTCTACCTAACAAAGGATACTTACAATTAGCTGAAGAATTTTTCTTTAAAATTGAAAAAAAATATATTGAGGGCAAGATTCATCACAGTTATTCAAATGACATAGTTTTTATTGAAGACTATGCCTTTTTAATAAATGCATTAAATGATTTATCAGACAAAACAATGAATTTTAAATATAAGGATTTAGCTAGAAAATTGACACATCAGGCAATATCTAAATTTTTTATAGAAGACAAAAAAATTTTTCAGAAGAACCCTAAAAATAATGAAGATATTTTTTTTAAACCAATTGATATAGGTGACAATACAATTCCCAATGGTAATGCTATTATGCTTATAAACTTAGTTAGATTAGGAATGATGGAAGAGGCAAAAAGATTATCTGAAAGTTTGAACGGATATCTAAATATTTATAAAAATCATATGATGACAGCAATCAGAGCTATAGATTTTTTTAATAATATTAATTCTGGTAAAAACTGCAATGAACAAGGATGCAAGATTGATGAGTAAAAAAATAAATTGGTTTGCCTGGTTAATTTTAGTAATACTATGGAATTATGGTTTTCCAAACGCTACTCCACTACAAGATGTAATAGTTGCCGTAATTTTGTCGATATTATTTATAATTATTCAAAAGGTTTACTCAAGAAGCTTGCAAAATAGAGCTTCAAGAAGTAAATTCAAAAATTAATGAAGGGACGCTCAATATGGGAATTCACTACGATTATAAATCTACGCGAGGTGATAAAGCTATGAAAAAAGAGGCCAAGCGTAAAGCAAGAATAGAGCAAAGAAGAGCAAAGCGTTCAGTCAGCAATCCTAAAGAGTCCGAGGAAAAATTGATGCATGATATTGATAAGCCTATCACACTAGAGGACTTAACTAACCCAGATAAAAACTAATTTTTCTTAATGAAATCTTTTGATAAAAAAGATTTTCTTATGAAAAGTCGTGAGATTGCTTTAAAAAAAAACCTTAAAAAAAGAAAAAAAAACAAATCAAATAAAAAGAAAAAATGACTGTTCTTTCGGATAAATGGATAAAAAAAACTGTTAAACAAAATGGGATGATTAAGCCTTTTATAGATAAGCAAGTAAGAAAAGGAAAAATTTCTTTCGGATTATCTTCCTACGGATATGACGCAAGAGTCTCTAATGAATTTAAAATATTTACTAACGTTAATTCTGGTATAGTAGATCCAAAGGTTTTTAAAAAAGAGAGTTTCGTAACCAAAATTGGTAAGGAATGCATAATTCCTCCCAACTCGTTTGCTTTAGCCAGAACAATAGAATATTTCAAAATTCCCGATGATATACTTGTGATTTGCCTTGGAAAATCAACATATGCTAGATGCGGAATTATTGTGAATGTAACGCCTTTGGAACCAGGCTGGGAGGGACATGTTACTTTAGAATTTTCAAACACAACTCCTTTACCAGCTAAGATATATGCTAATGAAGGTGTAGCCCAGTTTATTTTTTTAAAGGGTAATGAGAAGCCCAATGTGACTTATGCCAAAAGAAAAGGTAAATACATGAAACAAAAAGGCGTAACACTTCCAAAAGTTTAATCTTTTTCATGCAAAAGCTGATAATAAAAGGGAAAAAAGAATTAAGTGGTAAAATTTCTATCTCCGGTTCTAAAAATGCAACTCTACCAATTTTAGCCGCCTCAATTCTTGCGGAACATGCGATAATTAAAAATATACCTCTTGTTAAAGATATTTTTACTATGGTTGATTTATTAAATTTTATCGGTTTAAAAACAAAATTGATTAAAAAAAATAATGTTATTGAAATTTATAATAAGAGTAAAAATATAAATACATTAGCTCCATACAAACTCGTAAAAACAATGAGAGCTGGTGTACTAGTGCTAGGCTCTTTATTAACAAAATATAAAAAAGCAAAAGTTTCTTTACCGGGCGGGTGTGCTATAGGAACAAGGCCAGTAGATTTACATTTATTTGCTTTAAAAAAATTTGGTGCAAAAATAAAAATAAAAGATGGATATATAATAGCTAAAGCTAGAAGTGGTCTTAAAGGTGCGAATATAAGATTTCCCTCAATTTCTGTAGGAGCAACAGAAAATGCTTTACTTGCAGCTTTTAAAGCTAAAGGCAAAACTGTTTTGAAAAACTGTGCAATTGAACCTGAAATTATAGATTTAATTAAATTCCTTAAAAAATTAGGTGCAAATATACATGTAAAAGGTAGGTCAATTTCGATCTCTGAAAGTAAAAAGAAAACTTCAAGTGTCCTTCATAAAGTGATTTTTGATAGAATAGAACTCGGTACATACATGATAGCAAGCACTTTACTTGCTAAAAAGAATTTAGTGATTGATAAAATTGATCCAAAAATTATTCAAAGAGAAATAAATATTTTAAAAAAAATAGGAATTAAAATAATTCAAAAAAAAAATTCAATCATTGTTAAAAAACGTGAGAAACTAAAAAAAATAAGTATAACAACAAAACCGTATCCAGGTTTCCCCACAGATTTGCAAGCCCAATTAATGGTTCTGCTTACCCAGGTTAAAGGTAAATCAAAAATAAAAGAGGATATATTTGAAAATAGATTTATGCATGTGCCAGAATTAAGAAGAATGGGTGCCCAGATTGAAATTAAAAATAAAACAGCGATTATTACTGGACCCACAAAGCTAACAGGGGCAGAAGTTATGGCTACTGATCTTAGAGCATCAGTTAGCCTGGTATTGGCAGGATTGATTGCGGAAAACAGAACAATTATAAATAGAATTTATCATCTTGATAGAGGTTACGAGTCTTTGGAGAGAAAACTTAAGAATTGCAAGGCTGAGATACAAAGAATTTGAAATGCAACCGAAAAATTTAAAGTTAATTGCTAAGACTGAGGAAGATTTAAGAGTAGTATCTGCACATTTACAAGATTCTATTGCAAGTATTTCTGATATAGCTAGTTTAAAAAAAAATAAAATTTTTCTTATGCAATTGAGTCGTTTTATGTGGGAGGATGTAGAAAAAGGAGTTTTTAGAAAAAATAAACGTATTAGATCTATTTTGAAATTTGAAAATGTTTTGACTGTGGATTCGAAGAATATAAATCAGCTTGAAAAAGACAAATTTTTAGATTTTCTAGCTATTGAAACAAATATAACTCCTGATAAAAACTATGAAATGAAAATAATTTTTGCTGGAAATTCTATTATAAGGATTATTTCCGAAGCCATAGAGGTGACACTAGATGATCAAGGAGATGCCTGGGATACAAAAAATAAACCAAAACATGAAACTTCGTAATGTTAAAAGTATTAAAATTTAATAAAGAAAATTCTATAAAAGCTCTTAGATTTTTTCTAGATAAGAGGAAGTTTATTCAAAAAAATCAAACTTCTACAGTAAGTCGAATAATAAAAAACGTAAAAAAAAATGGAGACCAAGCTGTTTTAAATTATGAAAAAAAATTTTCTAATGTAAAAATAAAGTCTAGCAAAATCTTATTCTCAAAAAAAGAAATAAATAAAATTTCAAATAAAATTAACAATGATACAAAAAAATCAATCGATTTAGCATATAGTAGGATTAAAAAATTTCATTCTAAGCAAAAATATGAATCTTTTTCTTTTAAAGATAAATACAAAAATCAACTTACTTACAAATATGTACCTTTAGAAAAAGTAGGAGTCTATGTGCCAGGAGGAACTGCAAGTTACCCAAGCACTGTTTTGATGAATTGTATCCCAGCGATTGTTGCTGGCGTTAAAAAAATATATTTAACTACTCCATCTTTGGATTCTAATATTAATCCTGCAATTATTTATGCAGCGAAAAAATGTGGAGTAAAAAAAATTTATAAAACTGGTGGTGCTCATACTATTGCGGCATTAGCATATGGAACTAAAAAATTTGAAAAAGTAGATAAAATTGTTGGACCAGGAAATGCATTTGTGGCTTGTGCTAAAAAAGAAGTTTTTGGTGATGTGGGAATTGATATGGTGGCTGGGCCATCAGAAGTAAGCATAGTTGCGGACAAGTCAGCAAACCCTGATTTTGTTGCAGCAGATTTAATCGCTCAAGCAGAGCACGATGAAAATGCTCAATCAATATTAGTAACAAATAATAAAAATTTAATTCATTTAGTAAATTTGTCTTTAAAAAAACAATTATCGAAATTACCAAAAAAGAAAATTGCTGCAAGAAGTTTAAAAAATTTCGGTTTAGCAATTTTTACTGACAGTAAAAAAAAAATTATTGAAATAATTAATATGATTGCTCCTGAGCATTTAGAACTGTGTACAAATTTTAATCAAGAAATAATTAAGGGTGTAAAAAATGCCGGATCAATTTTTATAGGTAAGTTTTCTCCGGAAGCAATTGGAGATTATATAGCAGGACCAAATCATGTTTTACCAACCTCAGGATCTGCTAGATTTTCTTCAGGTTTATCTGTAAATGATTTTTTAAAGCGATACTCATTAATAAAAATAACAAAAACAGGTATTGAAAGATTAGGCGCATCAGTTATAAATTTAGCCAAGCATGAAAACTTAGACGGTCATGCTAAATCTGTTGAATTAAGGTTAAAAAAGGAAAAATAGTTGGCAAAACAAGAAACTCTAGAATTTAAAGGAAAAGTCACCGAACTTCTACCGAACGCTATGTTTAGAGTTAAGCTAGAAAACAACCATGAAATTCTAGCTCATACAGCTGGAAAGTTAAGAAAAAATAGAATTAGAGTTTTAGCTGGGGACAATGTAATGGTTGAGATGACGCCATATGATTTAACTAAAGGTAGAATTACTTTTAGATTTTAGGCCTTGTAGCTCAGTAGTAGAGCAGTACCCTGAAAAGGTATGTGTCGTAAGTGCGATTCTTACCAAGGCCACCACCAACAAGTTTTACACATCGAAAAATAAATATTATTCTGATAATTATTTCACAATGGATAAAAAGATTGGACTTTTTTGGTTAAGAGATGATTTTAGATTTGCCAAAAATAACGGATTAATTGAAGCTACATCAAATCATGATCAAGTGGTAGTTTTTTATTTGTATAAGAATGATAGTTACAAAGATCAGGAAGCACAAAAATGGTGGCTAAGCAAATCTCTTTTTAACTTTCGAAAAAAATTAAATGATTTAAACATAAGCCTTGAAATAGTTGAGACTAATTCATTTAAAATTTTTTTTGATAAACTTATAAAAAAAAAGGACTTCTCAATTTATTGGAATAAAGTATACGAGCCTGATTATCTAAAATTCGATGAATATTTGTTGAGAAACTTTAAAAATAAAAATATTCATCACAAAAGATTAAAAGGAAATGTTCTTAATGATGTTGAAGAAATTAAAAAAAGTGATGGAACTCCTTTCAAAGTATTCACACCTTTTTGGAGAACGGCAGAAAAATATTATGTTGAAAAAATACCAACGAAAGAAAAAAAAATAAAAAAATGTAAAAAGAAAATAAAATATTTTAATAACTGTATTGAGCCGGATAAAATTTTGCCAAAAAAAAACTGGTTTAAAAATTTTGAAAAAATTTGGTTTCCCGATGAGCAAAGAGCTTTAAAAGAATTACAAGTTTTCATTAAAGAGAGAATTACAAATTATTCTGAAGCTCGGAACTTTCCAAACATTGTTGGTACATCTAAATTGTCTCCATTTATTAAATTTGGTCAACTACATGTTGAGACAATATGGAATGAATGTATAAAAAAAAAATCAAGAACCATTGGAACATCAAAGTTCCTAGCTGAGATAGGTTGGCGAGAATTTAATCATTCATTAATTAACTTCTTTCCACATATGTTAAAAGATAATTATTCAAAAAAATTTGATAAATTTCCATGGGAAAAAAATTCAGAATTTTTAAATGCATGGAAAAAAGGCTTAACCGGTTATCCAATAGTAGATGCTGGAATGAGAGAACTTTACTCCACTGGGTGGATGCACAACAGAGTCAGAATGATAGTAGGATCATTTTTAGTTAAGCATTTGCTAATAGATTGGAAAGACGGTGAAAAATATTTTAAAAATTGTTTATTAGATTATAGTCCAGCTAACAATGTTGCTGGTTGGCAATGGGTCGCAGGCTGTGGTGCTGACGCCGCTCCCTATTTCAGAATATTTAATCCAATACTACAGGGAGAGAAATTTGATAAAGAAGGAGAGTATGTAAAAAATTGGGTACCTGAATTAAAAAATTTATCAAAAAAATTTATTCACAAACCTTGGGAATTTAATGATGAAAAGTTTAGATTAGGAAGAGATTATCCTTATCCAATCGTAAAGCATGAAGAGGCAAGGGCGAAAGCTTTAAATGCATTTAAAAAAATTTAAATTTAAACATTTCCGTGGCAATGTTTAAATTTTTTTCCGGAACCACAAGGACACTTTTCATTTCTACCAACTTTTTTTTCTGATTTAGTATCTTTTATTTCTTCTTGCTTACTTACATTTTTTTCTTCATTTGAAACAACGATGTTAAGATTTAGAAGAAATTTTATTAAATCATTTTTTATCTTTAGTAACAAACCTTCAAATAAAACAAATGCTTCTTTTTTAAATTCAGATAAAGGGTCTTTTTGACCGTATTGTCTTAAGCCGATAACCTGTCTTAATTGTTCTAGGTATTGTAAATGTGATCTCCATGAGAAATCAATAATTTGTAAAAATATTTTCTTCTCAAGACTGTCATTCTGATTTTCACCCAAAATTTTAATTCTTGAACTCTTCTTTTCTGAGAATAAACTATGAATATTTTTTTTGAAATCAGTTTCTCTCATTTTTCCTAATTTTAGTATTTTGTCATCACTGACTATATTTCCAGTTATATTTTTGATTTCCGCAAGATAATTTTTTTCATTCCCAGTTTTTTGAAAATTTTCCCTTACTAAATTTAGACTGACAAGTATTTCTTCAAAAAAATCTTCCAAAATTTTACTTATATTTTTTTCCTTTAAAATCTTAAGTCTTTGAGCGAATATGACTTGCCTTTGGTCATTCATCACATCATCAAATTTAATTAATGTTTTTCTAATATCAAAATTTCTACTTTCAACTTTTTTTTGTGCTCTTTCCATAGCTTTATTGATCCAAGGATGATCAATAGACTCATTTTCTTTTAAACCAAGTTTTTGAAGCATTCCATCAATTGAGTCTCCTCCAAATATTCTCATTAATTCATCTTGTAAGCTTATAAAAAAAATTGTACTTCCAGGATCGCCTTGTCTACCGGATCGACCTCTTAACTGATTATCTATTCTCCTACTTTCGTGTCTTTCAGTTCCAATTATAAATAATCCTCCCAATTTTTTAACTTTTTCTTGATTTATTTTTATATTTTCCGCATTTTCTTTTTTTCCATCATCGATAAAATCTTTATTACCACCTAATTTAATATCAGTTCCTCGTCCTGCCATATTAGTAGCTATAGTTACTGCATTTATTTTTCCTGCCTCAGCTATAATATTTGCTTCTTTCTCATGTTGTTTAGCATTCAAAACGTTATGAGTAATTTTTTTGTTATTTAAATAAGTTGAGATTTTTTCTGATTTTTCAATACTCGTTGTTCCAACTAACACAGGTTGACCTCTTTTATTACATTCTATTATTTTATTTGTAATAGCATTATATTTTTCTTTCTCAGTTCTATATATTTGATCGTTAAAATCTTTTCGCAACATTTTTTTATTTGTAGGAATAGAAACAACAGGTAATTTATATATGTCAAAAAACTCCTCTGCTTCCGTCATAGCTGTACCAGTCATCCCTGATAGTTTTCGATATAATCTAAAATAATTCTGATAAGTGATAGAAGCCAAAGTTTGATTTTCTTCTTCAACTTTTACATTTTCTTTAGCCTCAATTGCTTGATGGAGTCCATCAGAAAATCTCCTTCCGTCTAGTACTCTTCCTGTGAACTCATCAATAATTTGCACTTTACCGTCTCTAACTATGTAATCGGTATCTTTATTAAAGAGCAAATTGGCTTTTAAAGCTTGGTTCACATGGTGAACTAAATCTAAATTTGCTGGATCATAAAAATTATTATTTTTTAATAATCTTTTTTGTGTTGCAAGTTTTTCAATTTTATCGGTTCCTAGATCCGTAAGAATTACATTTCTATTTTTTTCATCTAATTCGTAATCATTTTTTTGTAAATGTTTTATAAATTCATTTGTTGTATTGTAAAGAGTTGTTTTATCTTCAAGTTTTCCAGAAATTATAAGCGGTGTTCTAGACTCATCAATTAAAATACTATCTACTTCATCAACAATACAATAGTTATGATTACGCTGAACCATGTCCTCAAGTTCATATTTCATATTATCTCTCAAATAATCAAATCCAAGTTCATTATTGGTAGCGTAGATAATATCACTTATGTAATTTTTCTTTCTTTCAATGTCATTTAAATCATTAGTGATGCACCCAGTAGATACTCCAAGATAATCAAAAACTTTACCCATCCACTCGGAGTCCCTTTTAGCCAAATAATCATTTACTGTTACAACGTGCACACCTTTTCCCTCTAAAGAATTCAAGTATGCTGGTAATGTTGAAACGAGAGTTTTTCCCTCCCCAGTTTTCATTTCCGCAATTTTACCGCTATGTAAAATTAACCCACCAGCTAGCTGTACATCGAAATGTCGTTCGCCTAGAGTTCTTTTGGCAGCTTCGCGAACTAGTGCGAAACTTTCTGGAATGATTTTGCTTAAATTTAGTGTTCCATTTTGAGCATTTTTTTTAAAATTAAATGTCTTTTCTTTGAAATCAGCCTCAGAAAGAGTCTTAACATCGTTTTCTTTATTATTTATAGCCTCAACTAGGTTTTGGATTTTGTCTAATTCTTGTTGATTAGAGCTTTTAAATATTTTACTAAAAGTTCTTGTAAATA
This sequence comes from uncultured Pelagibacteraceae bacterium, assembly GCA_902542165.1. Taxonomy (GTDB): domain Bacteria; phylum Pseudomonadota; class Alphaproteobacteria; order Pelagibacterales; family Pelagibacteraceae; genus Pelagilacustribacter. Next base: position 8,027 of record CACBTF010000001.1, on the reverse strand, counting down.
AATTCATTATAAACCTATATATGTATTATTAGTAAAAATTAAACATCAATAATGACAATAAATATTAAAAATTTCTTAAACGATAAAACAAAATTATCAAAAATGGGTGAGTTTCAAAGCCTTAAACAAATTGAGGGCTTGGAGATGGCATCAATTTCGGCCGATTTGTATAAAGATGGAAGGGACGACTTAGCATTATTTTATTTTAGTAAGGGTGCAAATTATGCGACTCTAACAACTTCAAACAGTATTACTTCTGAATTTATTCCGTGGAATAACAACTCACATAAGAAAATTATTAAAGGACTATTAGTTAACACAAAAAACGCTAATACTTTTACAGGAAAACAGGGAAAAGATGGAATAGATATTTTAGCAAAAAATTTATCGAGGGTTCTAACTATTAAAGAGTCTAAAAATAAAAAAGGAACGAGTGAGACAGTAAAAGTAAAAGATTTAATTTTTGCTTCTACTGGAGTGATAGGAGAGGAATTCCCAGCCGAACAAATCAAAGATCGCCTTCCAGATTTAGTTGATAGATTAAGATCAGAACATAACAAAATGTATTGGATTAAAATGGCATCTGCAATTATGACTACAGATACAAAACCAAAACTTGCTTATGAAGAAATAATATTAGGCGATGAATTAATAAAAATTTGTGGAATAGCAAAAGGTTCAGGAATGATTGCACCTAATCTAGCGACAATGCTATCTTTTATTTTTACTAATGCAGACATTAATTCTAATTTACTTAAGACTCTTTTAAAAAGAGCTATAGCTAATTCTTTTAATGCTATTACGGTAGATAGCGATCAATCAACCAATGATATGGTAACCATTTTTTCAACTAGAACAATAAAAATTGGTCAGAATATCTCACTGAATGATAAAGCAGTTCAAAAATTCGAAATAGCATTAAAAAAACTTTGCTTAAATTTAGCTAAACAAGTTGTAGTTGACGGAGAAGGTGCTAAGAAATTTTTAACCATAAATGTTATTAATGCAAAATCTTTAGGTAGTGCAAAAAACATTGCTTTTTCAATTGCTAATTCACCTCTGGTTAAAACAGCCATAGCAGGCGAAGATCCGAATTGGGGAAGAATTGCAATGGGAATTGGAAAATCAGGTGAGATAGTTGATCAAAAAAAATTAAAAATTAAAATAGGTAATTTTATTGTTGCAGAAAATGGTAAAATTTCTGAAACTTATGATGAAAAAAAATTAAAAGAATATATGCAATGGGGATCAATAGAAATTGAAGTGAATTTGAAACTTGGTAATGATGCTTTTAAGTGCTATACTTGTGATTTCACGCACGATTATATAGATATTAATTCCGATTATAGAAATTAAATGATAAAATATATTTTAAAATGTAAAAATAACCATGAATTTGAAAGTTGGTTCTCTAGCTCAGATGAATTTGATAAATTAAGTAATAAAAATTTATTAGAGTGCATTTATTGTTCCTCCAAAAAAATTGAAAAATCAATTATGGCACCGAGTATTTCAGGATCAATGAATAAAAAGCAAGAACTTCTAGAAATAAATATTAAAAATTTTAATGATAAAAAAAATGCTTTGCTACACTTAAGGAGATATATAGAAAATAATTTTGATTATGTGGGAAAAGATTTTAGCAAGAGGGTTAGAGAAGTTTATTATGATAAAAAAAGCAATAAAGCTATTTATGGAACCGCTACTTCTGAGGAGAAAAAGGAATTATCTGAAGAGGGTATAGATCTTATATCTATTCCTTGGGTCAACAAGGATAACTAGTTTTTAAGGCTACAGATAATATAATTTACAGATAGATCTCGGGATTGTTTCCATTTTTTTGTAAATGGATTAAAATTTAACCCAGTGATATCTAACGAAGAAAATTTTTCCTCACTTAAAAAATTTTCTAGTTCTTCAGGTTTTACAAACTTATTCCAATCATGAGTTCCTATAGGCAGCCATCGTAAAATATATTCTGCCCCGACTATAGCTTTTAAAAAAGAAGAAAACGATCTGTTTAAAGTAGCTGTAAACATTAAGCCATTTTTTTTAAGTAATTTATTACATGATTTTATATATAGATTTATATTTTCTATATGTTCAACTATTTCTAAATTTAAAATTATGTCGAATTTTTCGTGTTCATCTAATTTCTCTGGTGATGAATTTAAATATTTTATAGATAATCCACTTTTTTCTGAATGTAATTTTGCAACATTAACGTTCTTTTCTGAAGCATCTATTCCAGTTACTTTTGCTCCTAATCGAGCCATTGGTTCACTTATAAGACCTCCTCCACAGCCAATATCCAATATATTGATTCCTGTCAAAAAATCCGGCCTTTCATTTTTGATATTGTAATATTTTTTAATATTTTCTGTTATGTATTTAATTCTAATAGGATTAAACATATGTAATGGTTTAAATTTTCCATTAACATCCCACCATTCTTCAGCTAGTTTTGAAAACTTTTGAATTTCTTCTTTATTTATAGTAGTAGTCATTCTTTAGATTTTATTTAATATTAATATCTTAATTTATTATATTACATTCTTTAAATGATTAAAAAAATACTTAAGTTTGGCGGAACATCTGTTGGGACTATTGATAGAATCCAGCATGTTGCTAACATTATAAAAAAAGAGCAATCTACCGGATGTAAAATAATTGCGATTGTTTCTGCAATGTCGGGTAAAACCAATGAACTTGTAAAACTCTCGAGAGAAATATCACATGATTTTAATAAAAGAGAATTGGATGTTCTTTTATCCTCCGGAGAACAAGTGACTTGTGCGCTTCTTACCGGAGCTTTAATAGAATTGAATATGAAAGCCAAGTCTTGGTTAAACTGGCAGATACCTATTCTTACTGATGGCGATCATACCAATGCTAGAATTATAAATATGCACATTGAAAAAATCGAAAAATATTTAGATCAAAATGGCATTGTAGTAATTCCAGGCTTTCAAGGTATTTCAAAAGTTGGAGATGTTACTACTATTGGGAGAGGTGGCTCTGATGCTACGGCTGTAGCTGTTGCAAAAATATTTAACGCAGACTCATGTGAAATTTACACAGATGTAGATGGGGTTTATTCAACTGACCCAAATAAAATTCCAGTTGCTAAAAAAATTGATAAAATTTCATATGATGAAATGCTCGAACTATCATCGCTTGGAGCTAAAGTCATGCAGCCTTCAGCTGTTCAAACAGCTATGATGTATGAAATTCCTCTAGAAGTAAGGTCAACTTTCACTGATAGGAAAGGTACAAAAATATTTAATCAAGAAAATATTGACTATACTAAGAGTGTTACCGGTGTGGCCTATTCCAAAGATGATGCGAAAATTACTGTTATAGGAGTTGAGGATAAACCAGGTATAGCAGCAAATATATTTGAACCTTTGAGCAAAGCTCAAATTAATGTTGATATGGTAATTCAAAATATTTCTTCAGATGAAAAAACTACTGATATTACTTTTACAGTTAAAAGAGATGATGTATCTAAAACTAAACAGATATTAAAAAGTGATTGCAAAATCAATTTTAAAGAAATTATTCAAAATAATAAAGTTGCTAAAATTTCAATAGTAGGTGCTGGAATGGTTTCTACGCCAGGTGTAACTTACAGAATGTTTAGAGCTTTATCAGATGAAAGTATTAACATATTAGCTATTTCAACATCTGAAATAAAACTATCTGTTATAATAGACGAAGATAATACTTTAAAAGCAATAAAAAAATTACACTCAATTTTCGATTTAGATTAAGATGGAACTAAGACCACATAGAAAGATAAATAGAAAAGTTACCAAAAAAATTAAAGTAGGCAACGTGAGTGTTGGAGGAGACTCTCTTATAAGCGTTCAATCAATGACCAATACATTAACTACAGATATTAAAGATACAATAAAGCAAATTCATTCCTTAGAAGAAGCTGGTGTGGACATTGTAAGAGTTTCTTGCCCAGATGAAGAATCGACAAAAGCACTGAAAACTATTACTAAAGAAGTAACAGTTCCAGTTGTAGCAGATATTCACTTTCATCACAAAAGAGCAATTGAAGCTGCAGAAATGGGAGCCAGTTGTTTAAGAATTAACCCTGGAAACATAGGAGCAAACGAAAGGATTTTAGAAGTCGTAAAAGCAGCAAAAGATAACGATTGCTCAATTAGAATCGGAGTTAACGCAGGTTCTTTGGATAAAAAACTTTTAGAAAAATATAAAGAGCCTTGCCCGGAAGCTTTAGTAGAAAGTGCTCAATATAATATTAAACTTTTAGAAGATAATGATTTCTTTAATTTTAAGATAAGCGTAAAATCCTCTGATATATTTTTAACAGTTAAAGCTTATAAAAAATTATCTGAAATTTGTAACTACCCCTTACACTTAGGTGTTACAGAAGCAGGAGGTTTATTTACTGGAAGTATAAAATCTTCAATAGGATTAGGCCAGCTTTTGATGGAAGGCATCGGTGATACTATTAGAGTTTCTTTATCCTCAGATCCCGTTGATGAAGTAAAAGCTGGATATGAAATACTTAAGTCTTTAGGTATTCGTTCAAGAGGGGTAAACATTATATCTTGCCCTTCTTGTGCTAGACAAGCTTTTCCCGTTATCGAAACTGTAAAATTACTAGAAAAAAAATTAGCCCATATAAAAAAACCCATCAACTTATCTATAATAGGTTGTGTAGTAAATGGACCTGGGGAAGCTGCTCATACAGAAATAGGTCTCACAGGAGGAGGCAATGATAGTAATCTTTTGTACCTATCTGGTATTCCGCACACGAAAGTTCCAAGTTCGGAGATAATCGATAAAGTTGTGAAACTGGTTGAAGAAAAAACTAAAGATTAACATTTTTTTATGGTCCCAATTGATAAAGTTAAAGAAATTATAAAGAAACATAATGCTCTAGAAAAAGATCTTTCAACAGGGAGTATTGAACCAAAACTATTCGCTAAAAAATCAAAAGAATATTCAAGTCTAGGAGAAATAATAAATATTGCTAGAGAATATGTAAATTTTGAAAATGAAAAAAAAGATTTGCTTAATTTAGTGCAAGATAAATCAAATGATAAAGAAATAATCGATTTAGCTCAGAAAGACCTGGATGAACTTATTAAAAAAAAAGAAAAAAACGAAAATGATTTGAAAGTATATTTATTACCAAAAGATCAAGATGATAATAAAAATGCTATTGTAGAGATAAGAGCTGGCACAGGTGGTTTGGAAGCTTCACTTTTTTGTGCAGATTTGTTTAAGATGTATGAAAAAGTATGCTCAAAAAAAAAATGGAAATTAGAAATTATAAATATATCAAAAAGTGAGGCTGGCGGTTATAAAGAAGTTATATTTTCTGTTAATGGAGATAATATTTATTCTTATCTTAAATATGAGTCCGGAGTTCACCGAGTTCAAAGAATCCCTCAAACAGAAACACAAGGCAGAGTACATACCTCAGCAGCTACAGTAGCAGTTTTACCTGAGGCAGAAGACGTTGATGTAGAAATTAAAGAATCTGATTTACGAATTGATGTTTTTAGATCAGGGGGGCCTGGTGGACAATCTGTAAATACTACAGATAGCGCAGTAAGAATAACACACATTCCAACTGGAGTAGTTGTGAGTCAACAAGATGAAAAATCTCAACATAAAAATAAAGCTAAGGCTTTAAAAATACTTAGATCCAGAGTGTATGAAGCGGAAAAAAGAAAAAAAGATGAAGAGCGATCAAACAATCGAAGGAGTCAAATTGGAAAAGGAGATAGATCAGAAAGAATAAGAACCTATAATTTTCCTCAAGGTAGAGTTACTGATCATAGAATAAATTTAACACTACACAAATTAGATGATTTTTTGAGCGGAGAAATTCATGAAGAGATGAACCAGGAACTTAGGCTTAAAGAACAAAATCTAAAACTTGAAGATTTAAACTCATGAATTCTTTACAAGCTTTGAAGAACGGATCAAATTTACTTAGAGAAAAAAATATTTCCACCCATATAATAGACTCAGAGTTGCTGTTATCTAAAATACTTAATAAGACTAGAGAAGAAATGTTGATTAATTTGAATGAGAAAATTGATGAAAAAAATAAATTTATATTCAAAAAATATTTGTCAAGACGATCAAAAAAAGAACCTATTGCATATATATTGGAAGAAAAAGAATTTTGGAGCAAAAAATTTTTTGTTAATAAAGATACTTTAATTCCCAGACCAGAGACAGAGTTGCTAGTAGATAAATTATTAAAAATTTATTCGGGAAAAAAATTATCTATTTTAGATATAGGGACAGGATGTGGGTGTATTTTAGTTAGTTTATTGAGCAATTTAAATCAATCCAAAGGATATGGCATAGATAGATCAAAAAAAGCAACTTTTGTAGCTAAAATGAATGTAAAAAAACATAAATTATCCGATTGTACAAAAATTTTAAATGTATCTTTTGAAAATTTTTTTAACAAAAAGTTCGATTTAATTGTATCTAATCCACCATATATTGAAAAAAGAAAGATAAAAAATTTAAGCGACGACATAAAAAAATTTGAACCTAGAATGGCCCTAGATGGAGGAAATGATGGGCTTGACCTTATCAAAAAAATTATCTACAAATCCAAACATATTTTAAAAGTAAATGGATTGCTCGCCTTAGAAATTGGAAATGAGCAAGTTAAAAAAGTTTCAAAAAAACTAAAAGAAAATAATTTTAGAATTAAAGATTATTTGAAAGATTATAAAGATAATATTAGATGCGTAATTGCTATCAAAAATAAATGAACAACAATAACACCAGAAGAAGAAATTACAGATCTAGACCTCAAAAGAACAACTTTAGACGTAGAAATGTGTCTTTAAGCTCCAATGGCTCTAACTTAAGTAATAATGGAAATATTAATTTTAGCAGAAACGGCTCAATGAATAATATTCATAACGTTGAAAAAGCAATGCAAAAGTACCAGCAGCTCGCAAAAGATGCACAAAGTAATGGTGATCCTGTCTTATCTCAAAATTATTTACAGCACGCAGATCATTATTTAAGAAGATTTAATGAACTTAACGAAAGAAGAGAAAATATAGCTACAAAAACTACTTCAGATGAAAAATCAAACTTAAAAGAGGAAACCGATAAAACAGACTCTCATCGAGCAGGTAATTAATTACTATCTAAGCTCTCCTAATTTTAAATCAATTTTAATTCTATCTAACTCAAACTGCTTTCTTTCTTCACCTTTAAGTATCTTACCAGATGGCAGTTTTAATTTTTGTGAGTTTACTTTTTTTCCATTGACTATAACTTCATAATGCAAATGAGGACCAGTTGATAAACCTGTAGAACCAACATAACCAATAATCTGACCTTGTTTGACTTTTCTTCCTTCTTTAATACCTTTAGCAAAAGCTTTCATATGAGCATAAATAGTTTCATAAGTTGAATTGTGTTTAATTTTTACGCAGTTCCCTCCACCTCCACACCATCTAGCTCTTGTTACTGTACCAGAACCTGAAGCCATAATCGGAGTTCCACTTGGAGCAGCAAAATCAGTTCCTCTATGCATTTTATTATATCCAAGTATAGGATGTTTTCTCATTCCGAATGAAGATGATAACCGAGCTCCGTTAATTGGAGTCTTCATCAAAGACTTTGTAATACTTTTTCCCTTTATGTCGTAATATTCTTCAACATTGTTATATTTAAAATTATAGAGATTGATTTCTTCACCATTCACATACATCGACGCGTAAATAATTTTACCAGTGTCCCTCACTTTATTATTATCATCCACAAATTTTTCATACAAAATTTCAAACCAATCTCCTTTTCTTATATCTCTTTGAAAATCAACTTCAAAACCAAAAACTCTAGCAAATTCAACTATAATATTTGGTTCAATACCTGACTCAACTGCGGAGCTGTACAAGTTATTTTTAATTACATTTTTAATTACAACTTCTTTTTTGTAAAGTTGCAAAATATTTTCTTTAATTATGAATTTGTCTTGAGATTTTCTTATTTCAACA